>DATJDE010000031.1:0-5752 GCA_035497595.1 Rhizomicrobium sp.
ATCTTTGGCCATCTGCAACAGATACCGTTTCTCGGCCTGCCCGGAAATCCGGTCTCCACGCTGGTCTGCGCGCTGCTGTTTGTGCGCCCGGCGATTGCTGCAATGTTGGGAACGGCGGACGACACGCAAATCCTTTCCGCACGCCTCGCCACACGCCTCGGCGCCAATGATACGCGGCAGGATTACATCCGTGCACGGATTACTGTACGGGATGGCGCGTTGTGGGCTGAGCCGTTTGCGGTTCAGGACTCGTCCATGCTGGGCGTGTTCGCAAAAGCCGATGCTCTGATCCTGCGTGCGCCCCAGGCGCCTGCAGCCGAACCGGGCGAGCAGGTGGATATCATTGGTCTGGATTGATGTATCGCGCGCGCCGCCACCCGAACCACCAGAACAAGGCGCTCCCCCAACATCTGGGCGGTTGACCCAAAGAGAGAACTAAAGTAGAACGGTCTTGGATTGTTTCGTATTTGTTCGTACCCTTTTCGGAACGAACAGGCAGAGAGGAACTGGGATGCTGACCCGCAAGCAATATGAATTGCTGATGTTCATTCACGAACGCGTACGCGAGTCCGGTATTCCGCCCTCTTTCGACGAAATGAAGGATGCGCTGGATCTGAAATCCAAATCCGGCATCCACCGCCTCATCATGGCACTGGAAGAACGCGGCTATCTGCGACGGATGGAAAAGCGGGCCCGTGCACTCGAAATCGTGCGCCTGCCCGAAAATGTCTCCGACACGCTGAGGCCCGCGACCACCCGCAGCCAATCCCAACGCATGGGCCACCCGCCTGCCCGCCATACGCGCACAGAAACGCGCATATCGGCCGATACGCGCGGCGCAGGTGCACCCAGGCGCGAAGGCGAAGGGGCGATGCAGATTCCCATGGTGGGCCGCATCGCCGCCGGTACACCGATTGAGGCGTTGCAGAACAAGGTGGGGGAAGTTCCCGTGCCCGCCGGCATGATTGGCCGGGGCGGCAACCACTATGCGCTCGAAGTGACCGGGGATTCGATGATCAATGCCGGTATTCTGGATGGCGATACCGTCATCATCCAGGAAGCCGACACCGCTACCACGGGCGAGATTGTGGTGGCGCTGGTCGACAATCAGGAAGCCACGTTGAAACGTCTGCGCCGCCGCGGCGATTCCATTGCGCTCGAAGCCGCCAATCCGGCCTATGAGACGCGGCTCTACGGCGCTGACCGGGTTCAGGTGCAAGGCAAGCTGGTGGGCCTGATCCGCCGCTACTGACCGCGCGCAGGCTTGCTCCAGGGCCGCAGCCCGCGCATCTCTTCCACGGACCTGACAACGGGCGCTCGCCCGAGCCAGACGGCGTGTGCACCGTTGCGCAATAGAGCAAACCTATCGATCACAACTTCTGCCCCGCAGGCCCCGCGCACGGGTATCGCGCTGACAAGAACAGTCACAGACGCACAATCCTCGGCCAGCGCCTCGGCATGGACGACGGAGGCAACCATCTGCCCCGAACGGAGCGTTCCCACGCAGCCAAGCTCGTCGCAAGACACGCCCTGCTCCGGTCCTGCTACGGCGCTCAGTGCCGCGCGCCCATCGCCATCGCGCCGCAGCCAGACATCGGCTGCGAATTTTTCGATCGGTGGCCGCACGAAACCGAGGTGACCATTCGGTAGTCTCATGGCGACGGTGCGCCCATCCGGCGCCACCAGCAGATCCGGCCCACTGGTCGTCAGCGCGGCAGTGAGCCCAAGGCAGACAGGCACCAGCCCCAGCCAGCGCCATCTGCGGCGCCAGAAGGCAATCCACAAGCCACCGGCGGCGACAATGATCAGCGCATAATCGGGCCACCCCATCGCCATGGAGGCTGCGCCCGGCATCTGTGCCACCCAATGGGCCACCGCCGTCATCAGTTCTACCCCCTGCCCCATCAGCAGCAGTGGCCAGCGATCCAGCCCGAACGGCATTGCGATCATGGCGAGCGTGGCCGCGGGCATGATGACAAAATCCGCGATGGGCAATGAGATGAGATTGGACAGCGCGCCATATTGCGAGGAGCGGTCGAAGTGAAAAATCGCAAAGGGCGCAGTTGCCAGGGTGGCGACAAGGCTGGCAACGATAATGCCCACCAGATAGCGCCAGATGCGCCGCATGGTCCCCCGGCGTGATCCATCCGCAGTGGTCTGCCGCTTTTCAGTCCACTCCGCCACCGCAATCAAGCCAATGACGGCCGCGAACGACATTTGAAACCCGGGCTGCGTGAGGCTTTCAGGCGCCCATAACAGAATGAGACTGGCGGCCCACATCACCGAGCGCATGCTCAAGGCCGGACGATCCGCCAGAATGGCAAGAAACATCATCGCCAGCATGATGTAGGAGCGCAGCGCCGGGGCCTCGCAGCCGCTGACCAGAAGATAAAAGGCCGACCCGAACAACGCGGCCACGGCAGCCCATTTCTTGATTGGATAATAGAGCGCGACGGCGGGAACGGCTGCGAGCAGCGCACGCACGATCCAGAAAAAGAAGCCGCCTGCCAGCGCCAGATGCAGGCCGGAAATTGACAGCACATGGACAAGGCCGGAATCGCGATAGGCCAATTGATCATCGGGGTCGATGCCGCCGCGCATCCCGGTGATCATGGCGGCGGAAATTCCGCCTTCGCTACCAGGGAGCACCGCGCGCACCCGCGCTGTCATGGCGTTGCGCAAACGCTCCAGCCCGATGTTCCAGCGATCGCGCCAGGTATCGGGCGCACGCGGTGCGATCAGTTTTGGCGCGCCAAACGAAAATCCGACAGCGCCGATCCCTTCATAATAGGCCCAACGGCCAAAATCGTAGTCACCGGGCATCGCAGGCGCCGGTGGCGGCATCAGGCTGGCGCGCGCGGAAATCCAGCTCCCTGGCTGCATCCCGGGCGGCGCTGTCCGAAAGAACAAGCGCACGCGGTCAGGCAGCTCGCGGCCCGCGCGGTCCGGCGCGACTTGAGCGAGGATGGCGCGCACGCCGTTGCGATGCTGCTCCACGCTTTCAACGCGCGCCGTCAGCCCGGCAAAGGCGACTTTTTTAACGAGCACGGCATGAGAGAGTGTTTCGGTGCGGAAATTTGCCACCGAGAAGCCAAGGCTCGTCGCCGCGAGCATGGCCAGCGCGGCGATTGCCGCCGGGTGCGCCAGTCTGGTCGCCGCAAGCACAGCGGCAATGGCAACGCCAAGCCCGAGCATGGCGAGCCAGACCGGCGGCTCGACAGGCAGGGCAAAATAGACCCCGATTCCGAGTCCCAGCCCGGGCGCGAGCCAGAGTGGCCAGCGGTCACGTTCCTCAAGGGCGGTTTTGCCCAGCGCGCCAAGCGTCAGGGACTTGAGCAGACGTGCGAAAGCATCACGCCAGCGGCCTAAATGTGCCACCAGCGCGCCAGACACGCCAAAGGTCGAAAGCGGACCTACCCCCACGAGATTCTGTTTGCTAGAAGCCTCAGTGCCAACCGGCCGAAAAACGCTGGCCGCGCCCGAAAGACAGTATGACAAAAGATTCCACACCCGTCCTGCGGTTTGCGCCGTCCCCCACTGGTTATCTGCACATCGGCGGCGCCCGCACAGCCTTGTTCAACTGGCTGTATGCCAAGCATCATGGGGGCAAGTTTCTGCTGCGGATCGAAGATACTGACCGCGAACGTTCCACGCCCGCGGCAGTGGACGCGATTCTCAAAGGCATGGAGTGGCTGGGGCTGGACTGGTACGGGGAGCCGGTCTTCCAGTTCGCCCGTGCGGACCGTCACCGTGCGGTGGCCGAACAATTGCTCGCGGCCGGAAAAGCGTATCGCTGCTATGCCACGGCGGCCGAGCTGGACGAGATGCGTGCCGCACAGCGCGCCGCCGGAAAGCCCATTCATTATGATGGGCGCTGGCGTGACCGCGACCCATCTGAAGCACCGCAAGGCGCGCCCTTCGTCATCCGGCTGAAGGCGCAGCAAAGCGGTGAGACAATCGTGCACGACCAGGTGCAAGGCGATGTGCGCTTTGCGCATGACCAGCTCGACGACATGATTTTGCTGCGCAGCGACGGCACACCCACTTATATGCTGGCCGTTGTTGTTGATGATTTCGACATGGGCATCACCCATGTCATCCGTGGGGCCGACCACCTGAACAACGCCGCGCGTCAGTTGCAGCTCATCGATGCGATGGGGTGGCCGGTTCCGGTCTACGCGCATGTGCCGCTGATCCATGGGCCGGATGGGGCAAAACTTTCCAAACGGCATGGTGCGCTTGGCGTCGATGAATATCGCAAGATGGGTTATCTGGCAGAGGCCATGCGCAACTACCTGTTGCGTCTGGGCTGGAGCCACGGCGATGATGAATTCATCCCGACCGCACAGGCCATTGAATGGTTCAATCTGGACTCCATCGGTAAGAGCCCGGCCCGCTTTGATTTCAAGAAACTCGATAATCTGAACGGCCAATATATCCGCGCCATGGATGACGCGGATCTGGCCGCGAGCGTGACCGATTTTCTGGCTGTGGCAGAGCCGCCCCGCCAGTTGGACAAAAAAGCGCAAGCGCGTTTGAAGGCGGCAATGCCTGGGCTCAAAGAGCGCGCCAAAACGATTCTGGAACTCGCGGAAGGGGCGGAATTTCTGTTTTCGGATGGGCCGCGCACGCTCGATGACGCGGCTGCGAAAATTCTTACCCCTGACGCCAGAAAGGTTTTAGCAGGTCTGACCGCCGCGCTCGCCGCGGGAAATTGGCTGGCCCCGGACCTCGAAACTGCCACCCGTGCGTTTGCGGACGAACAGGGCCTTAAGCTTGGCCAGGCGGCGCAACCGCTGCGCGCGGCGCTGACAGGGCGCACCGTTTCGCCCCCGATTTTTGAAATGTTGCAAATCCTCGGCAAGGAGGAAAGTTTGGCCCGCCTGAATGCCTGCATTACCGCTTGAGGGCGGCGGCAACATGGCATTGCGGGGGTGACGAAGCTTGCCGGAAGGTTATAGAATTGCTGCACTGCGATATGAGGAGAAAACCGTCCAATGAGCATTAGAGAAAGCAAAGCCAAACCGGCTGGCTCTGCGACGCTGAATTACAAAGACAAGGCCTATACTCTGCCGGTCTTTGCGGGCAGCGTCGGCCCGGAAGTGATTGACATCCGCAAGCTGTACGGCGATGCCGATGTCTTCACCTATGACCCGGGTTTCACCTCAACGGCGAGTTGCGAAAGCAACATCACCTTCATCGACGGTGACAAGGGCATTCTGCTGTATCGCGGGTATCCGATCGATCAACTGGCGGAGAAATCAAACTTCCTCGAAGTCTGCTTTTTGCTGCTGTATGGGGAACTTCCAAACAGCGCCCAGATGGCGGAATTCGATCACGCCATCACCAACCACACCATGCTGCATGAACAACTTGTGCTGTTCTTCCGCGGCTTCCGCCGCGATGCGCACCCGATGGCAGTGATGTGCGGTGTAATAGGCGCCCTTTCGGCGTTCTACCATGACTCCACGGATATCAACGATCCGCGCCAGCGTGAGATCGCGAGCCACCGCCTGATCGCCAAAATGCCAACGATCGCAGCGATGGCCTATAAATATGCGACCGGGCAGCCTTTCGTTTATCCGCTGAATTCGCTCGGCTATACCGAGAACTTTCTGCGCATGACGTTTTCGGTTCCGGCCGAAAATTACAAGATCAATCCGATCCTTTCCAAAGCGCTGGACACGATCTTCATTCTGCACGCCGATCATGAGCAGAACGCGTCTACCTCTACCGTGCGTCTGGCTGGATC
>DATJDE010000032.1:0-5193 GCA_035497595.1 Rhizomicrobium sp.
CGCAACCGACGCGGGGAAACCGGACGCTGGCGCATGCAATGGGATTGCAACAATGGAACCTTCTGCGAGGCGTATTCTTGCGCTCCGGCTGCCGCGTTTGCCGACCGACCGGCTGCAACGGCGGTGGCAGGCATCCGGCAGGCTGGATAAACGCCCCCTCGTCATCGCCGGGAAAATCGACAATGCCTTGCAGGTGACGGCGGTCGATGCAGCGGCGGCGGCGCTGGGGCTTTATCCCGGCAAGGCGCTGGCCGATGCACGCGCGATGGTGCCAGAACTTGCCGTCATCCGCGCCAATGCGGCGGCGGATTTGAAACGGCTCGAAACGATTGCCGATTGGTGCGAACGCTATACCCCGCTGGTGGCGCTTGATCCACCGCATGCCCTTTTTCTTGACGTTACGGGGGCCACGCATCTTTTTGGCGGGGAACGGGCGTTGTTGGAGCATATCGCCTGCGCTATCGCCGCTCAGGGATTTTGCGTGTCTGTGGCGCTGGCCGGAACGGCGCAAGCGGCCCGGGCGCTGGCGCAGTACAGGCCCAACACGATTGCGCAGGCCGGTTGCGACGCGCAGGCGGTTGCGCCTTTGCCCACCGACGCGCTGAACACAAACGCCTCGACCATTCATGCCTTGAAGCGCGCCGGGCTCAAAACCATCGGCCAGGTTGCGGCGCGCCAGCCGCAGGAACTGACCGCGCGCTTCGGCAAGGGATTTTTTGCGTTGCTGGCGTGCACGCTCGGGCGCAATGGCGGACCGATCACGCCGCGCACGCCGCTGGCCGAAATGATGGCGGAAAAGCGCTTTGCCGAACCCATTGTGACCGAAGCGGTGATTGCCGAAACGGTGCTGGTGTTGAGCGAAAGCCTTGTGCGCAGTCTGGAAAAACGCGGGCAAGGGGCGCGTGTGCTGGACGCGCTGTTTTTTCGCGCCGATGGGCAAAGACGCCGCCTCACCATTGAAACAGGACAGGCGATCCGCGATCCGCAAGTGATTGTGCGCCTGTTCCGCGAGAAAATGGCGGCGTTGCGCGATCCGCTTGATCCCGGATTTGGTTTTGATGTGATCCGGCTTTGTGCGGTGGTCACGCAAGACATGGACGCCAGAGCCACAAGCTTCGATACAAAGACATTTGAGTCCGATGTGGCGTTTTTGATCGACACGCTGTCTGCCCGGTTTGGGGCGCAGCGTGTGCAGCGGTTTCAGCCGCAGGACACGCATATTCCGGAAGGCGCCGCCATTGCCGTTCCGGCGCAGCAGGGCCAATGCGCCAACGTGCCATGGGCAAGAATTGGCGAGGCGGCACCGCGCCGCCCGCTTCGGCTCTTTGCCAAAGCGGAACCTGTTGAAGTGCTGGCGGGCAGCCCTTACGGGGCGCCTTTGCGGTTTCGCTGGCGCCGTGCGCTGCATGTGGTGACACATGCCGAAGGGCCGGAACGCATTGCCATGGAATGGTGGCGTGAGCAGGGGCCAACACGGGATTATTTTCGCGTGGAAGATGACGGTGGGCGGCGTTTCTGGCTTTACCGTGAGGAGATGTGCGTGGAGGAACCGGCGCATCGGCGCTGGTTTGTGCATGGACGGTTTGCATGAGCGGCTATGCCGAAATTGCGGTGACGACGAATTATTCGTTTCTGCGCGGGGCATCTGGTCCAGAGGAAATGATCTCTGCGGCCACCGCGCTGGGGCTTGAGGCCATTGGCATTGCCGATCGCAACTCTGTCGCCGGTGTGGTGCGCGCCTGGGCTGCGCTGAACCAGATTCGCGCGCAGGCAGAAGGCAAAATTCCAAAGCTGCTTGTGGGGGCACGCCTTGTCTTCTGCGATGGGACGCCGGACATATTGGCCTATCCGAAAGACCGCGAGGCCTATGGCCGGTTGTGCCGGCTCATCAGCATTGGCAAGCACCGCGCAAAGAAAGGCGATTGCAGCCTCTTTCTTGCCGATTTGGCGGACTATCAGGAGGGGTTGCTTCTGGCTGTTGTGCCTCCTCCGCGTCCCGGCGCTGAAACCGGCGCGGCGCTTGCGCAGCTTTACGCCATTGCGCCCGGGCGGGTTTGGCTTGGCGCATCAATGCCACATCATGGCAACGACCGCGGGCGGTTGAAAGGTCTGGTGCGCATGGCGGGCCGCGCCGGTGTGCCGCTGATTGCCATCAACGATGTGCTGTATCACACGCCGGAGCGGCGCGAACTTCAGGATGTCGTTAGCTGTATTCGCGCGCATGTGACGCTGGAGCAGGCGGGCCGCCTTTTGGAGGCCAATGCGGAGCGCCATCTGAAAGCGCCCGAAGAGATGACACGGCTGTTTGCCGATGCGCCCGATGCCGTGACCGAGAGCCTGCGCTTTGCTGGACAGATCGCATTTTCGCTCGATCAGATACGCTATAATTATCCCGATGAGCCGGTGCCAAAAGGCAAGACGGCGGACGAACACCTGGCCGAACTGACCTGGAAGGGCGCGGTAGGGCGCTATCCTGAAGGCATTGGCGACAAGGTGCGCGCCACGCTTGAAAAGGAACTTGCGCTGATCGCCAAAATGGAGATCGCGCCCTATTTCCTCACCGTGCATGACATTGTTCGCATCGCCCGGGAAAAGGACATTTTGTGTCAGGGGCGAGGCTCGGCGGCCAATTCGGCGGTTTGTTATGTTCTGGGCATCACCGCCGTCAACCCTGCGGATATCGATCTGCTGTTCGAGCGCTTTGTTTCGAAAGAGCGCAAGGAACCGCCCGATATAGATGTGGATTTTGAGCATGAGCGGCGCGAGGAGATCATTCAGGACATTTATGCGCGCTATGGCCGCGACCGCGCGGCGCTGACGGCCACTGTCATCACCTACCGGCCCCGCAGCGCCATGCGCGATGTGGGCAAAGTGTTTGGGCTGACGGAAGATGTGACATCTGCGCTGGTCAGCGGCTTATGGGGTAGCGGCGATTCCGAAAGCTGGGGCGAAAAGAAAGCCAAACGCATGCGCCAGGGCGGGTTTGAACCGGGCAATCCGGTGGTGGAACGTGCGGTGCACTTTGCCAATGCCTTGTGCGGATTTCCGCGCCACCTTTCTCAGCATGTCGGCGGGTTTGTGCTGACGCGCGAGAGGCTGGATACGATTGTGCCCATTGGGCCTGCGGCGATGGAGGACCGTTATTTCATAGAATGGGACAAGGACGATATTGACGCGCTGGGCATCATGAAAGTGGATGTTCTGGCGCTTGGGATGCTCACCTGCATTCGAAAGGCCTTCAATCTGATTGGCCTTTACAGCACGGAAAAATTGAGCCTTGCGATGCCGCCGATTGATCGGGCGGTTTACGACATGTTGTGCGCAGGCGATGCGATTGGTGTTTTTCAGGTGGAGAGCCGGGCGCAGATCAACATGCTGCCGCGGCTGAAGCCGCGGGATTATTATGATCTTGTCATCGAGGTGGCGATTGTGCGGCCCGGCCCCATTCAGGGCGATATGGTTCACCCTTATCTGAAGCGGCGCAAAGACCGCGCGCTTGTAGAATATCCTGCACCCGCACCCGAGCATGGGCCGGCGGATGAGTTGCGGCAGGTTTTGGGCAGAACATTGGGTGTGCCGCTGTTTCAGGAACAGGCGATGAAACTTGCCATTGTGGCCGCGCACTTCACGCCGGAAGAGGCCAATGGCCTGCGCCGCGCGATGGCCACCTTTCGCAATAACGGCACCATCGATAAGTTTCGTGACAAGATGATCGGCGGCATGGTCAGGCGCGGCTATGCGCTGGAGTTTGCGCAGCGCTGCTTCCGCCAGATTGAGGGTTTCGGCTCTTATGGCTTTCCCGAAAGCCATGCGGCCAGTTTTGCGTTGCTGATTTATGTTTCGGCCTGGATCAAGCGCTATCATCCGGCGGCTTTTGCGTGTGCGCTGCTCAATTCCCAGCCGATGGGGTTTTATGCGCCTGCCGAACTCATCCGCGATGCACGCGAGCATGGTGTGGAGGTGCGCCATCTCGATGTGAATGCGAGCCATTGGGACAATGGGCTGGAAATGGGCATGGATGCCAGACCTGCTTTGCGGCTTGGTTTTCGCCAGATTGAAGGTTTTAAAGAAGATTGGGCGGACGCGATTGTGGCGCGCCGCGGTAATGGTTTTTCCAGTTTCGAGTCCTTTGCGCGGCGCACCAGATTGCCCAAACGCGCATTGATCATTCTGGCAGAGGCCGATTGCTTCGGGTCGCTTGAGCTGGACCGGCGCGAAAGCCTTTGGATGGTGCGGCGCTTGCCTGACGACGATGCCCTGCCCCTGTTTGCAGCGCAATTTGTGGAAGACCTTCCCGATGAAGCCAATGCGCCGCTTCCCTTGATGCCGCTGAGCGACCACACGATTGCCGATTATCAGATGATGCGGTTTTCGTTGCGCGCGCACCTTATGACATTTTTGCGCGGGCTGTTCCGGGCGGAAGGGGTTATGTCTTGCGCGGATATTCTGCAAGCAAAGGATGGTGTTGCGGCACGCTGCGCCGGGATTGTGATGACGCGGCAAAGACCGGGGAATTCGGGCGTTGTTTTCATCACGCTGAGCGATGAGACCGGGGTGTGCAATGCCGTGGTCTGGCCGTCCGTCTTTGAGCGGTACAGGAAAGAGGTGATGGGCGGGCGGCTCCTGCTGATTGAGGGAAATATTCAACGCAGCGAGGAAGGTATTGTGCATCTTGTTTCGAAGGGATTCACGGATCGCACACAGGAACTGGAACGGCTTTCGGAAGACCACATGGCTTTGCCGCCGGACAGGCTGGAGGGTCTGGCGCAGTCTCCCGCAGATGCCAGCGCCCTCACCCATCCGCGCAATGTGCGCGTGGTGTTAAAATCGCGGGATTTTCATTGACGGCGAAAGAAACGGCCCCGATGGTGGGTCGGGGCCGTGTTACATGCTTAACCGCCGAGACCAATGCTGATAGTCGCGAAGGGGCCGTGGAAACTGGCGGTTTCGGTTTTGCGGTGGTCGATGCCGGTGTCCATGGCGCCGAAGAAGAAATCACCGCGATAGCCGAGGCTGACTTTGGCATTGGTGTAACGCATGGAGAGACCGGCGAAGCCGCCGAGGTTTGGCACGACCACGGAACGACGGCGCACCGAGGGCGCAGGTGAATTGTCGTATACGATTTTGTTGGGATAGTTGAATTGGTATTGCTCGAATTTGGATGCGAGCGTGGCCTGGGAAACGTCTGCCTTC
>DATJDE010000033.1:0-4948 GCA_035497595.1 Rhizomicrobium sp.
TTTCCACGAAAACGATGATCGCCTCAGAAGCGCCAAAGCCCTTTGCAATGTGGATGATGGGCCGTCACAACTGGCTGGCCCCAGCGGTACCGTCAGAAACATCGACATCAGCGGTGCGGCCTATATGAGCCAGGGCTGCAAACCCGGCTCACTCTATGGCGATGAATCTTATCGGGCGCCAAATGCCGGCTCTCTGCCCTTCGTCGTCGCCGCCGAATATGTCTTCTTCAGCATGCCGCAGGGTTTCGATCCCTATGGCGGCATCAAACAGTCCAAAAATCTGCGCATTGTGGATTCGGCTGGCACATCCAACTACCGCGCCAACAACGATACCATCCAGGGCACCCTGCGCTATCAGATCGATCCCACGCTGACGCTGATATCGCAAACCGCCTACAGCAAAGACATGCTGTACTCGACGCAGGATTATAACCGCTTCAACACAGTCGGCGGCGCCTTCGCCCCCTTGGTTGTCAGTCCGGAGACGTTTTCCATCGATGGATCGCAAACCGTCGGCACAGATGGTCTGTTCTGTGATCCCCAGCTCGGCTGCTCCGACAGGCTGATCGGGCAGGACGTATCGCAGCAGAAGTCCGAACAATTCTCGCAGGAAATTCGCCTCTCCTCCAGCTTCGACGGCCCGCTGAATTTCACGGTCGGCGGAAACTACATGCGCTACAGCACGCTGGAAGACTATTACCTGTTCTTCAATCTGATCACGATGCTTCAGGAAAATCAGAATATCGCGAAATGGACAGCAACGCCGCAAACCCATGTTGCGTTCGATCCGGTCGCCGCCAACACCTGTTGGACGGGCGGTTCACCGCGCCCCGTAACGGAAATTCTCGCAGACCCGACTGGCTTCTGGAACTCGCTCTTCGGCTCCGGCTGCGGCTATGTCGATCCCAATCCGCTGCATGAGATCGATGGCGATGGCCACAATTACTTCCGCAGCCAGAACCCGTATAAAATGCACTCCTGGGCCGCGTTCGGTGAAGCCAACTATCAGGTCGCGCCCGATCTGAAGCTGACCGGCGGCTTGCGCTGGACCAATGACGTCAAGTCCTTCACCAAAATCCCAAGCTGGACCTATATCATCGGCAAAGGCTACGCCGCCACTGAAGTTGTCGATCAGCAGTGGAAGAAATTCACCGGCCGCGCCGTCGCAACCTGGACGCCGAAACTCGATTTCGCAGACCAGTCACTCTTCTACGCATCCTTTGCGCATGGCTACAAAGGCGGCGGCGCCAATCCGCCCGGTGTGATTCAGTTCAGCTTCTTTGGCTTGAACACGGACTCGCCGAGCAATCGCACCCATCCTGAAACATTCAAGCCGGAATTCGTCAATGCCTACGAACTGGGCACCAAACAGACCCTGCTGGATGGTTCGCTAACGATGAACGGCGACGTGTTCTATTACGATTACAAGAACTATCAGATCTCCCAACTGGTGGATCGCACGGCGGTCAATCTTAATTTTGACGCCACCGTGAAGGGCGCGGAAATGGAAGCGACATGGGAGCCCATCCCGGGCCTGCGCTTCAACGCCGCCGTTGGCTATCAGGATGCGCGTCTGGCCAAAGGCTCCAAAGCGATCGATCTGATGGATCGCACGGCAGGCGATCCCAACTGGGTTGTCATGAAGCCATTTATTACGCAGACCTCAAACTGCATCATGCCCACAGCAGTCCTGAACCAGATCGTCTCGGCCTGGCGCGCAAATCAGGGTGGAACGAACGATCAGTCAGCCGCCACCCATGATTATGAGTTGTATTATAAGGGGGATGGCATCGCGCTCACCCAGGTCTGCTGGCAGGCCTACACGCTGCGCAACGATCCGGGCTCCCTTGTCGGTGTCGTGACCAACTTCAATCCGGACGCGGCGCCCAATTACGGTGCAGGCATCGAAAAAGACGTCAGCAACAACGTTCTGCCCAACACCCCACCGGTCACCCTGTCGTTCGGCGCACAATTCTCCATGCCGATCAACGAAGCCTGGGCCGGCACCGTGCGCGGCGATTTCTACTGGCAGGGAGATTCCTTTGCCCGCATCTACAATTCACGCCCCTATGACGAGCTGCATGGCTACAGCAACATCAACCTCGCGGTCATCCTCACCAATCAGGATGGCTGGCAGGCCATGGCCTATGCGAAAAATCTGATGAACACCACCGCCATCTCCGGCGCCTTCCTCAACACCGACGATACGGGCCTCACCACCAACATCTTCGTCACCGATCCGCGCCTCTTCGGCATCCGCGTGACCAAGAGCTGGTAGAGACGCCTCACGATCCCCCTTGAGGGCGGCGGCGCGAACCGTCGCCCTCATTTTTTTTGACACTCAGCCCACCCGCCGCCGCGCAATTAAATTGCGCGGCCAGTTCGCATTTTTTTGGTCCCCCCATCCCTAAACGCGCTGCCCTCGCGTGTTCTATCTTATGAACGCGAAGGCGCGCTTTCTCGGAAAAAACCCAGAAGGGGGATGGGCCGTGACATCGGACTCCAATCGCGAAGGCTCAGTCCCCCGCAAGGCGGGCGCGCTGATGACTGCCGCAGATCTCGATGACTGGTTCATCCGCGAAGTGCTGCCGTTGGAGGTGGCATTGCTCAAATTCCTGCGCCGCAGCCGGCGCGGCCACGCCGATGTGGAAGATCTGTGCCATGACGTCTATGTCCGGGTGTACGAAGCGGCGGCCCGCGAAAAGCCCGATCCGGTGCGCCCCTACGTCTTCACCGTGGCGCGCAATCTGCTGCTCAACCGCGCCCGCCACGAAAATGTCGTCGCCATCGAAGCGGTCGCCGATCTCGATACGCTGGGCATCGCGCTCGATGAGCCGGGGCCGGATCGCAACGTCATGGCGCGGCAGGATCTGCATCGCTTCCAGCGCGCGCTCGACCGTCTGCCGCCGCGTGCCCGCGAGGTCGTGGTGATGCGCAAGATCGAGGGCCTCTCCCGCCCCGAAATCGCCGCCCGCCTCGGCATCGCCCAATCCACAGTCTCCGAATATCTCGCCACCGGCATGGACATCCTCACCGACATCGTGCTCGGCGAGCCGATCGATGGAGGAAAAACGCCATGACCACATCCTCCGTCCGCACCTTGCGTGCAGCCGCCGCCAAATGGCGCGAACAGCGCGATTCACCCGGCTGGTCCGCCGAACAACAGGCAGCGTTCGATGCCTGGCTCACCCAATCCCCCGCCCATCGCATCGCTTACCTGCGTGTCGATCACGTCTGGCAGCGGGCAGACAGGCTGAGCGCTTTGCGTGCCACCAAACCCGAACACCGGCAAAGCCCCGCCGCGCCCGCCCGCCTCGCGGTTGCCTTGCTCGTCGCGGCCATCATCGGCGGCGCGGCCTGGGTAAGCTTGGCGCCGCAACAACCCCGTGAGCGGGTCTATTCCACCGGCATAGGCGGGCGCGAAACCCTCAAACTGGCCGATGGCTCGCGCATCGAGCTGAACACCGGCACCACCGTGCGCGTTGCATCCGATGCGCGCCAGCGCCGCGTCACACTGGAAAAGGGCGAAGCCTTTTTCGATATCGTCCACAGCGATAGCCATCCCTTCGTCGTGACAGCGGGCGATCACCGCGTCATCGATCTGGGCACAAAATTCATGGTCCGGCGCGATCCGGGCCGTTTTGAAGTCGCCCTGGTGGAAGGCAAGGCCCGCCTCGAAGCAGTCAACGGCAAAGCCGCTGCGCCCGCGCGCGACCTTGTGCCCGGCGATGTGGTCATCGCCACGGC
Source organism: Rhizomicrobium sp. (assembly GCA_035497595.1). Classification (GTDB taxonomy): domain Bacteria; phylum Pseudomonadota; class Alphaproteobacteria; order Micropepsales; family Micropepsaceae; genus Rhizomicrobium. Next base: position 3,748 of record DATJDE010000033.1, read on the forward strand.
CAACACCATCACGGCCGAAAAGAAAGCCCCGCTGACCCTGAGCAACGATCTGGGCTGGCGGCGCGGCGTGCTGGTCTTCCGCGATACGGCATTGGCCGATGTCGCCGAAGAACTCAACCGCTACAACACGCAGAAAATCATCATCGCCAATCCCGAAGTCGCGCGCCTGACCATCGGCGCCACCATTCCAACCCACGGCGTGGAAGCCTTCACCCGCGTGGCAAAAGGTGTCTTCGGCCTGCGCATCGAACATCGGGACAACACCATCGTCATCTCGAAATAGCCAATCATTGGGGGGAATTATGAGCCAACACCGCAATCGCACTTTCATCCTGGCCAGCGTCGCCTGCGCCGCGCTTTTCGCCTCGCAAGCCATGGCGCAAAATTTCAACATCCCCGGCGGCGACCTGCGCCCCGCGCTCGATGCCTATATGAAGCAGTCGGGCGTGCCGCTGGTCTATCCCAGCTCCGCCGTCACCGGCATACGCACCACCGGCGCGCACGGCCCGCTTTCCGCCGACGATGCGCTGGGCCGCATCCTCTCCGGCACCGGCTTCTCCATGCGGCGCGATTCCTCGGGCATGATCGCGGTCGTCCACGAACAATCCTCCGCCCTCGAAATGCCGCTCCAGCTTGCACAAGCCACAACCCGCGGCGCACCGGTTGAAACCGTCACCGTCACCTCATCCAAGCTCGGCAATCAGGATGTGCAAACCGTCCCGATCGCCATTTCCGCCTTCAGCCAGGAGCAACTCACCGCCACCCAAACCGCGGGCGGCCCCGATCTGGTCAAGAACGTGCCCAACCTGACCTTCTCGAAAACCAACTTCACCGGCTACAACATTCAAATTCGCGGCATCGGCACCCAGGCCATCTCGGTCAGCACCGACCCGGCGGTGGCAGTGTCGTTCAACGACGTCCCCTTCCTGCGCAACCATTTCTTCGAGCAGGAATTCTTCGACGTCGCGCAAGTCGAAGTGTTGCGCGGCCCCCAGGGCACGCTCTATGGCCGCAACGCCACCTCCGGCGTGGTGAACCTGATCTCCGCCAAACCGACAGACCGTTACGAGGCAATGGGCTCCATCGATGTCGGCAACTACAACAACCGCCGCCTCGAAGGCATGCTCAACATCCCGGTATGGGAAGACAAACTGGCCTTGCGCATCGCCGGCGAATGGACCAAGCGCGATGGATACAGCTT
>DATJDE010000034.1:0-3635 GCA_035497595.1 Rhizomicrobium sp.
GAAATTCGTTATGGCGACAATGACCGGCTGGCCGCGCGCGTGGCGAGCATGGTGGAGGCCGATTGCCTGGTTTTGCTGTCGGATGTCGATGGGCTTTATGAGGCCGATCCGACGCGCGATCCCGCTGCAAAGCACATTCCCGAAGTGCATGCGATCACGAATGCGATCAAGGCGATGGCGGGGGAATCTGTGTCCGGCGTCGGGCGTGGGGGCATGGCTTCCAAGCTGATCGCGGCGAAGATTGCGACGGGGGCGGGGGCCTCTGTTTTGATCGCCAAGGGCAAGACAGACAATCCGCTGGCGGCGCTACGCAGCGGCGCGCGCCGCACCGTTTTTCATGCCAGCGAAACACCGGCGCAGGCGCGCAAGCGCTGGATTGCGGGCGTGGTGAAGCCGACCGGCACTTTGGTGATTGATGATGGCGCGGTGGCCGCGCTCACCGATGGCAAGAGTTTGCTGCCGGCCGGAATTCGCCAGATTGACGGGCAGTTCGAGCGTGGGGACGCGGTGAGCGTGTGCAATGGACAGGGCTTGGAAGTCGCGCGGGGGCTGGTGGCCTATGGGGCGGCCGATGCCGAACGGATTGCGGGCAAGCGCAGCGTCGAAATTGAGGCGATACTGGGTTATCGTGGGCGCGATGAAATGATCCACCGCGATGACCTTGTGGTGACGGGGACGTGAACGTGACGACTGATCTTTCAAGGCAGATGTTGGAATTGGGCAAGGCTGCGCGCTCTGCCGCGCGGGCGATGCGCGATGCGAGCACCGAGGCGAAGAACGCAGCCTTGCGCGCAGGTGCTGCCGCTTTGCGCGCACAGGCGCCCGCCATTCTTGCCGCCAATGCGAAAGATATGGCGAACGCGAAAGCAAACGGAATTTCGGCCAGCATGCTGGACCGGCTGGCGCTGGATGACAAACGCATCGAAGCCATTGCGCGCGGTGTGGAAGATGTGGCGGCGCTGGGCGACCCGGTCGGGCGGGAGCTGGCGCGCTGGACGCGGCCCAACGGGCTCGACATTGCGCGCGTGGCGACGCCGATTGGCGTGATCGGCATTATTTATGAGAGCCGCCCCAATGTGACGGCGGATGCGGGCGCGCTGGCGCTCAAGGCCGGGAATGTTTCGATTTTACGCGGCGGTTCGGAATCGGCGTTGAGTTCGGCGGCGATTCATGCGGCGCTGCTGGACGGCTTGCGCGCGGCAGGGCTGCCGACGGATGCGATTCAGCGTGTGCCGACGACGGACCGTGCGGCGGTGGGCATGATGCTGGAAGGGTTGGGCGGCACGATCGATCTGATCATTCCGCGCGGCGGCAAGGGATTGACCGAGCGCGTGATGCGCGAAGCGCGCGTGCCGGTGCTGGCGCATCTCGAAGGGCTTTGTCATGTCTATGTCCATGCCGCGGCCGATGCTGCGAAGGCGCGCGCCATTGCGGTGAATGCCAAGATGCGGCGCACCAGTATTTGCGGCGCGGCGGAGACCTTGCTGATCGATAAAGCGGTGCTTGGCTCCACGGGCGTATCCATTCTCGAAGCACTGGCGCAGGCGGGTTGCGAAATTCGCGGTGATGCGCAAGTGCGCGATGTGTTTGCGGCAGCAAAGCCTGCCACGGACGAGGACTGGCGCACCGAATATCTGGACGCGATCATTGCGGTGAAGGCGGTGGATGGGGTGGAGGATGCGGTGGCGCATATCGAAACCTTTGGCTCGCAGCACACCGATTCCATCATCACCGAAGACAAGGCTGTGGCGGAGCATTTTCTGGCCACGCTGGATTCGGCCATCGTGCTGTGGAACGCCTCGACCCAGTTTGCCGATGGTGCGGAATTCGGCATGGGGGCGGAGATTGGTATCGGCACCGGCAAGATGCATGCGCGCGGACCTGTGGGGGTCGATCAACTGACCACCTTCAAATATATCGTGCGCGGGAGCGGGCAGACCCGGACGTGATGCGGCCCCCGCCCAACTGGATCAAACCGCCAGGGCCTGTGGCGCCGGGGCTGAAGATCGGCCTGCTCGGCGGCTCGTTCAATCCGGCCCATGCGGGGCATGTGCATATCAGCACGGTCGCGTTGCGGCGGCTGGGGCTCGATTACGTCTGGTGGCTGGTCGCGCCGCAAAATCCGTTGAAGCCATCCTTCGGCATGGCGCCCTTGGCCAAACGGCTGGCCTTTGCGCGGGCCGAAGCCGCCGTGCAGCCGCGGATCGTGGTGATGGATATCGAACAGAACCTCGGCACCCGTTACACCATCGACACACTGCGGCGGCTCAAGCAGCGTTTTGGGCAGGTGCATTTCGTCTGGCTGATGGGCAGCGACAATCTGGCAGGCTTTCAGCGCTGGCGGCGCTGGGAGGAGATTGCCCGCACCCTGCCCATTGCAATTGTCACCCGGCCGGGCAGTGTGATGGCGACGCTGGGGGCAAAACCGGCGATCCGCTTTCGCAGGCGCTTTGTGCGCGACCATCTCGCCTTTGCGCGGGCGCGCCCGCCCGCCCTCACCGTGCTGGATGGGCCGCGCAACACGCTCAGTTCCACCGCCATTCGCGCCAGCTGCGCCAGTAGCGAAATCTTTGTGAACGTCCTGCCCACATGATAGAGTTCAGCAGCACTTTTGGAGTGCCTGCCATCGCCCGAAACCGGAGGATCTGACGCTGTCCCGTAAACCCACGCCTTCCAGCGCGCCCGCAAAGCGCCCGGCAGCCAAACCCAGATCTGCGAAGGCTTCGCCCGCCAAGGCAGCAGCTTCCAAGGTTAAACCTAAATCGGCAAAGGCGCCGGTCTCCAGAACAGTGGGTGCCAAGGCGCCTGCGTCCAGATCATTGGGCGTGAAGGCGCGGGGCTCCAAAATCTCGGGCTCGAAAGCGCCGACGTCCAAAGTAGCGGGCGCGAAAACGCCGGGGTCAAAACGGCCAGCCGCTAAAGCACTGGTTTCCAAAAAATTGGGCGCTAAGGCGCCCATCTCCAAGAAATCCGGCACCAAAGCGCCGGCCTCCACTAGAACGGGCGCTAAAGCACCCGCGGCAAAAACTGCGGCACCGGTCGTCAAATCCAGCATCACCAAAGCCAAAGAGATAAAGGCGATCCGCGAAGCGGCGCCGCGCGCGGTGGTGGAGAACGGTGCGGCGGACCCCGATGTGTTGGCGCGCATCCTCACCTCGCTCGATGACGACAAGGCCGAAGATGTGGTGACCATACCGCTGTCGGGGCGCTCGTCGCTGGCTGATGCGATTGTGATTGCCACCGGGCGGTCGTCGCGCCATGTCGCCTCCATCGCTGATCATCTGGCGCGGCGGCTGAAAGATGCCGGCTACGGCACGCGGCCCGTGAACGGCGCGGCGCAAGGTGATTGGGCGTTGGTCGATGCGGGCGATGTGATCGTGCATGTCTTTCGCCCCGAAGTGCGCGACTACTACGACCTAGAAGGCATGTGGTCGGTGCGCGAGCCCGAACGCAGGCCAGCGCGGTAGATGCGGCTCCTCGTTCTTGCCGTGGGTCACGCCCGCGGCACGCCCGAAGCGCAACTCACCGACGACTTCATTGGGCGCGCAAATGCGATGGGGCGCAGGCTCGGCTTTCAGACTGTCAGCGTGGAAGAAGTTTCGGTTTCGAGAAAGCACGACACCCAAGCCCGCATG
>DATJDE010000035.1:0-11571 GCA_035497595.1 Rhizomicrobium sp.
CACTCGGCCACCTGTCCCTCACCTCCGGCGCGGCCGGAAGAGGGCGGACTATAGCGGCCAAATTTGATGGAGCAAGGACAGTGTTCCTTGCGGCGCTCCCTCTGAGCCGCTATGGAAATCCCCCATTCAGGTGGCCTGTAGATATGAGCGAATCCAAGTCTTTTCGCCCGAAAGCGCGGCTCCCGCGCGGTTTTCGCGACCGTTCGGCGCGCGAAATCGCGGCCGAGCGCGCCGTGCTGGATACGATCCGTCGCACCTATGAATCCTGGGGTTTTGAGCCCCTCCAGACCCCGGCTTTCGAATATACCGAGGCTCTGGGCAAATTTCTGCCCGATCTGGACCGGCCGAATGCGGGGGTGTTTTCCCTGACTGACGATGACGGCCAGTGGCTTTCGCTGCGCTACGACCTCACCGCGCCGCTGGCCCGCTATGTGGCCGAGAATTTTCAAGGCCTGCCCAAGCCCTTCCGCCGCTATCAGACCGGGTCTGTCTGGCGCAATGAGAAGCCGGGGCCAGGCCGGTTTCGCGAATTCACCCAGTTCGATGCCGATACGGTGGGCACCAATGCCCCCGCCGCCGACGCCGAACTGTTGATGATGCTGGCCGACACGCTGGACGCGCTGGGGCTCGCTGGCGATTACATCGTCAAAATCAACAGCCGCAAGCTGTTGGACGGAATTTTGGAAGCCGCTGGCGTGGCTGAGGACAAAGCCCGTCGCGGCATTGTGCTGCGCGCGCTGGACAAGCTGGACCGGCTGGGGGAGCGCGGCGTCGAAGCGCTGCTTGGCGCGGGACGTAAAGATGAGTCGGGCGATTTCACCAAGGGCGCCGAGCTTGCGCCGGAGCAGATTGCTCGGGTGCTGGCCTTTGTCGCCTCTGCCGAGGGGCTGGACAATGAGGCCCAGCTTGCGCGCATTGAGGCGGCGGTGGCAGGCAGCGCCACGGGGGCTGCCGGTGTGGCCGAACTGCGCGAAATCACGACCATCGTGAGCCGTAGCGGCTATGGCGCGGATCGTATCCGCATCGACACAGCCATTGTGCGTGGGCTCGATTATTACACCGGCCCGGTGTTTGAGGCGCAACTCACCTTTCCCGTCACCAATGAAGATGGGGAGACGGTGGTGTTTGGCTCGGTTGCGGGCGGCGGGCGCTATGACGATCTGGTGGCGCGCTTCACCGGCCAGCAGGTGCCTGCAACGGGCATCTCCATCGGGGTCAGCCGGTTGCTTTCGGCGTTGAAAGATCGGGCGGTGAGTATGGAGCCGCTGGTTGTGGTGCTGGTGATGGACCGGGAAAATGTGGCCGACAGTTTTGCCATCGCCCGCGAGTTGCGGGCGGCGGGCGTTCGGGCCGAGGCCTATGTCGGCACCAAGAAATTCGGCGATCAGTTGAAATATGCCGACAAGCGCGGCGCCGCGATCGCCATCATCGAAGGGGCGGATGAGCGGGCCAAGGGCGAGGTCCAGTTGAAAGACCTGGCGCTTGGCAGCGAGCTTGCCAAGACCATCGAAAACCGGGCCGACTGGGTGAAGGATCGTTCGGCACAAATATCGGTCGGGCGTGATGCGGTTGTCACAGAAATACGCAAGATGCTGGCGCGGAGCTGACATATGGCCTCAATGCCAACCTATAACGCGGCCCAAATCGACGCGCTGGAAGTCCAGGCCGATGCGATTCTTGGCGTGTTCAAAGCGCGCGGCTATGCACGCGTGGAGCCTTCGGTGCTGCAACCGGCGGAGATTTTTCTCGACCGTTCAGGCGAGGAAATTCGCAGGCGCACCTTTGTTTTCACCGACCCATCCGGACAGGAATTGTGCCTGCGGCCCGACCTCACCATTCCGGTGTGCCGGATGTATGCGCAAGGCGGCGGAAAATATCCGGCACGGCTTTGCTATAATGGGCTTGCCTTTCGCCATCAGCCGGGGGAGCCGGACCGGCCTGCGCAATTCTATCAGGCGGGCGCCGAACTTCTGGGCGACAAGGATCGCAAGAACACCGATATCGAAATCACCTCCCTTGCGATTGAGACGGTGCGGGCCGCAGGGCTTTCCCAGTTCGATATGAAGGTGGGCGATCTTGGTCTGTTCTCGGCGTTGATCGATGCGCTGGATGTGCCGGTGCAATGGCGCGGGCGGCTGAAACGGCATTTCTGGCGTGAAGGCTATTTCGAGGCGTTGTTGCAAAAACTTTCGGGCGAAAGTTCGAGCGATGCGCAGCGTCTGCTGGCGCATTTGGGCAATCTGGATGCAGTGGATTCCCGCTCGGCCTTTGAAGGGTTGATGGATTTGCTGGGGCAGGCACCGAGCGGCGGGCGCACGCGCGAGGAGATTGTGGAGCGTTTGATGGAACAGGCGGCTGATGCAGCCTCCATCCGGCTTGATCCGGCTATCGCGCGGTTGATTGGCGATGTGCTGAATGTGTCCGGCCCGGCGCCGAAAGCATTAGCCGAAGTGCGCAAGCTCACCAAAGCTGCGAAAGTGGATATTGACGAACCGCTGGAAGCGATGGAAACGCGCCTTGCCGCGTTGAAGGCACTGAAGGTCGATCCGGCGCGGGTGACATTTGCCGCGCGGTTTGGGCGTAACATGGAATATTACACCGGCTTTGTGTTTGAGCTTTGGGCGAAAGACAAAGAGGGTGCGGTGCAGGTGGCAGGCGGCGGGCGTTATGATCGGCTGCTGGAAAATTTTGGCGCGGCTGCCCACACACCGGCCATTGGCTGCGCCATTCGCACCGAGCGGGTGCTGGCCGCACGCCGTGCACAGACGGGGGGCAAGTGATGAAAGCCTTGACGCTTGCCATACCTTCCAAAGGGCGGTTGCAGGAGCAGGTGCGCGAGTATTTTCGCGATGCCGGAATTTCGCTGAAGCAGGCCGCGGGTGCGCGGGGCTATCGCGCCGAGCTGGAAGGGTTTCCGGCCATTGATGTGCGGCTGCTCTCGGCTTCGGAAATCGCCTCCGCGCTGGCGCTGGGTGAGGTGCATTGCGGCGTCACGGGCGAAGACTTGATCCGCGAAACGGCGAAGGAAGCGATGATCGCGCCGATCATGCCGCTTGGCTTTGGTTTTGCCGATGTGGTTGTGGCGGTGCCGGAAGCGTGGATCGATGTTTCGACCATGGCGGATCTGGATGATGTGTGTGCGGCGTTTTTTCAGCGCCATCGTCGCCGCCTGCGGATCGCCACCAAATTCGTCACCCTGACGCGCGGGTTTTTTGCCGAGGCAGGCATCGTCGATTATCGCATCGTGGAAAGCGCGGGCGCGACGGAAGGCGCGCCTGCGGCAGGCACCGCAGAAGCGATTGTAGACATTACGACAACGGGCGCCACATTGGCGGCCAATGAGCTCAAAATTCTGGACGATGGGGTGATCCTGCAAAGTCAGGCCCATTTGGCAGCAAGCCTTGCGGCGCGCTGGAGCACGCAAGCGCGCGCGGCAGCAGAAGCGCTGCTCGCACGGTTGGCAGCGCGCGAGCGCGCGAAGGCCGGGCATATCTTGCGTGTGCGGATTTCCGCCAAGGCCGATGCGGTGACGGCGCGACTGGCAAAAGATGCGCAGACGACGGTTCTGTCGCGGTCTACGGCTGGAGATTTTTCGCTGCTGTGCCCGCGCAAGCGGTTGATGGATGCGGTGTCGTCTTTGCGGGCGCAAGGCTGCAAGAGCGGGATCACGGTCGAAGACGTGCAGTATGTCTTTGAAGAGACCAACCCGATCTATGCGCGGCTGGAAAAAGCGCTTGGGCCAACCAAGCCTGCGCGAAAACCTATTGCGGAGAAACCGGCCCGCGCTTGATATCGGGATCGGCCAGGTGTTCCTTTTTCCAGAGCATCGCCATGGCAATGCGGCTGCGCCCCGACGGGTGATCGAATAACAAATCCTCTTCCCAGTGCGATGGGTTGAGCTTGCGATATTCGCCGAGTTTCAGGGTGACGGTTGCAAACGCATCGGGCTGGCGCGCGGCGTTGAGGCCGAAAATATCGGCCTGCGCTTCCTGCGTGCGGCTGATCGTGTTGGTGACCGGGGTGACCAGCAGCAGGAAAACGGTGAATGCCGCATAAAGCACTGGCAGGCCGGCAGGATCGTCAATCGTGCGCACATCCCAATTGCCGCCGAACAGGCTGGTCAGAATGTGGAAGGCAGCATTGGCGAACCAGAACCCGACCAGAAGCACCAGCGAGAACCACAATAACCCGCTTGTGGTGTGCCCGAGAACATAGTGCCCCATTTCATGGCCTAATACCGCTTTCGTTTCGGCAGGGGAGGTGCGTGAAAGCAATGTATCGGTCAGCGCGATGCGGGTGGTCCCGAAGAGGCCCGCGACATTGGCGGAAATGCGGTTCGACTGACGGGAGGAATCAAAAACGAACACATCGTTTGTAGGAATGCCGTTGGCGCGGGCGAGCGATAACACCTGCTGTTTCATCGGGCCATCGGCCATCGGCTCATAGTGATTGAGCAATGGTGCGAGAAAGACGGGATAAATCATCATCGCAAAGGCCGCAAAGGCAATGGCCAGCCCCGTGCCCCACAGCCACCAGCCGCGGCGGGCGTTGCGGATAATGACATAGAGAAACGTCACCAGAATGGTGAACATTACGAGGCTGGTTGCAAAGCCAATTCCGAAATCGCCCAGCCACTGGGTAATGAGCTGGTTGGATAGGCCATAGGCGTGTTCGCGGAAGAAATCTTCGTAGAGCGTGAGTGGAAAGATGGCGAGCGTAGTGATGGTGAAGAACAGCACGAAATAGATTGGTATTTGCCAGAACCGCGAACGGGTGACGGATTGGGCAAAGCTGCGCAGACGTGCCGAGATTTTCAGCCACAGCAACAGGCCCATGATAGCGAGCACATATAAAACGCCGACCAGTTGAATGAGGTAGCCGCCGTTGACATAGGCATTGGAGCGCGCCTTTGCGCTGTCGCTGACGCGGGCAAGATAGGCGGCGGTCGCCTTGTCCGGGTTCAGCGCGATGATCGGTTTTTCCAGTGATGGCAGCGCCTGAACCTCGACACTGGTGGTCGGCGCGGCGGTTGGTGGCGCACCCAGCATCTGGGCTTCGGCGCCGGTAAAAACCGTGACGCAGATGGCAAGGCTTGCGAGCGCAAGCAGCATGGTGCGCAAGAGTGTGTTGAACAATCTCCGGCTCCCTTTTTTGCGCGCTTGGGCGCGTCTTGGGTCGGCGCTGGCCGCGCGGGCTTGCGCCGGATATGTATGGGCTGAAATTGTGCCGTAAATGCGATGCCGGACCTGAAAGAACTGTCACGCCCCGACGGGCAAACCATTGCGTATATAAAGCGGGCTGGCAAGCGCCCCGGCCTTGTCTGGCTGGGCGGCTTCAAATCCGAGATGAGCGGCACCAAGGCGGCCGCGCTGGACGATTGGGCGGCCAGAACGGGGCAGGGGTTCCTGCGCTTCGATTATCTGGGCCATGGGCGCTCCAGCGGCGATTTTCGTGACGGCACGATCACGCGCTGGCGTGATGATGCGCTGGCCGTACTCGACGGCCTGACCGATGGGCCGCAAATTCTGATCGGCTCCAGCATGGGGGGCTGGCTAGCGCTGCTGCTGGCGCAGGCACGGCCCAAACGTGTGGCGGGACTGTTGCTCATTGCGCCTGCGGCGGATTTTACTGAAGCGCTGCTTTGGGCGCGGCTGCCGGATGCCGCGAAAAAACAGATCGTGGATACCGGTGAATGGCTGCGCCCCTCGGCCTATGATCCCGAACCTTATCCGATCACGCGGGCGTTGATCGAAGACGGGCGCAGACATTTGATCATGGGCGGGCCATTGGCGATTGCCTGTCCGGTGCGTATCGTGCAGGGCATGGCAGACCCGGATGTGCCATGGGAGCATGTTTTGAAGCTAACGAAAATGATAGATGGCGATGTGCGGCTGACACTGATCAAAAAAGGCGATCACCGGCTTTCGACACCGGAAGATCTTGTGATGATCGAGGGCGCGCTCGAAAGTCTTGTTGCGGATGTGGCGCGATGAAATTCACTTTGTCAGCCTGCGCGGCATCGGCTTTTCTCATGTGCGCAGGCTCTGCGCTGGCGCAAACCGATACGATGTTTTTCTTTGATACGACATTGAGCGGGCCGGAGCGCTATAATCGCTGCCTCGTGCTGGCGCAGAAGGAGCCACAGATCGCGGCTGAAAAAGCAGCGGCCTGGCGCGGGCGCGGCGGCGCGTTGTATGCGGCCCATTGCGAGGCGGTGGCGCTGATCAACCTGAAGCGTTACGTATCAGCCGCGCAAAAACTGACCAACATCGCCAACGGCAAGGTGGATGCGGCGATGCGTGTGCAGCTTTACATTCAGGCGGCCAATGCCTGGATGATGGCCGAACAGCCGGGTAATGCCTTGCCGCTGTTGTCCGATGTGCTGGAAATTTCGCCCGGCAATCTGGATGCGCTGACAGATCGCGCCCGCGCCCGCGCCATGCGCCGCGATTGGGCCGGGGCGGAGAGCGATCTCAGCCTCGCTTTGAGCAAGGACCCCACACGGGCAGATCTTTATGTGCTGCGCTCCAGCGCGCGCCATGCTTTGGGACGCAAGGATGAGGCGCGGGCCGATATCGATCGCGCGCTCGATCTGGTGCCCGGCTATGCGGAAGCGCTGGTCGAACGCGGCGGGCTCAAGCTGGAAGCCGGTGACCGCGTGGGCGCCAAAGCCGATTGGGAAGACGTGCTGAAGAAAAGCAACGGAGAAACGGCTGCGTCAGCGCGCGCCCGGCTGGAGGCTTTGAAGGCTAACCCGGCGGCGAAATAGCGGCGCGCCATTCGGCACGCACGTCTTCGTCTGTTTCTGCTTCCATATGGGTGGCAGCGTGCCCGGCAAGCGTCTGCGGTGAAAGTTTGGCGAGCGCCCACACCGCCATGCCGCGCACCAGCGGCGACGCATCATCCAAAAGGCGCGTCGCTTCAGCGGCGAGTGCGGTGTCGCCGGAATTGCCGATGGCGATGAGAACATTGCGCACAAACCGATCCCGCCCCGTGCGCTTGACCGGCGATTTGCGGAAGAGGGCGCGAAACTGCGCATCATCCAGCCGCGAAAGTTCAGCCAGCGGCGGATTGCGCAACTCTTCGCGGGCGTGGAATTTCGCTTCCCTGGCGTCTTGCGCGAATTTATTCCACGGGCAAACGGACAGGCAATCATCGCAGCCATAGATGCGGTTGCCCATCTTGCCGCGAAACTCGGCCGGTATCTGACCTTTGTGTTCAATCGTGAGGTAGGAAATGCAGCGTCGCGCATCAAGCTGATAGGGCGCGGTGAACGCATTGGTCGGGCATACATCAAGACAGCGCTGACACTGGCCGCAATGGTCGGTTTCCGGCGTATCTTGTGCAAGCTCCAGCGTGGTGAAGATGGAGCCAATGAACAGCCACGATCCGAATTCGCGGGAAACGAGATTGGTGTGCTTGCCCTGCCAGCCAAGCCCCGCGCGCGCTGCCAGCGGTTTTTCCATCACCGGCGCGGTGTCGATGAACACCTTCACATCGGCGCCGAGTTTCTGGTGAATGTAACTGGCGATGCGCTTGAGCTTGCCCTTCAACAATTCGTGATAATCATCGCCCAGCGCATAGACCGAGATGTTGCCGGTTTGCCGCTGGTTCAATCGCTCCAGCGGGTTTTCCTCTGGCCCATAATTTGCGCCCAGCACGATCACGCTTTTCGCATCCGGCCATAGCGCGTTTGGCCCTGCGCGGCGCGAAGGCTCGCGGGCCATCCAGTCCATCGTGCCGTGATGGCCCTGTTCCAGAAAGGCATCGAACCGCCTGGCGGGTTCGGGCACGGTCTGCGCATGGGTGAAGCGCACCACGTCGAAGCCTTCGCTTTTGGCGCGGGCGCGAATAGCCTCGGTAAGATCAGAAATCGAGTTCGGCATAATGTTGCGCCGGGGGTTGGCCGGGAACGCGGTCGGCCAGCAAAGACCGGAAAGAGGGGCGCGATTTCATGCGCAAATACCATTCGGCGGCGGGCGGAAAATCTGTCCACGGGACTTCGCCGAAATAATCCAGCGCCGAAAGATGGGCCGCGATGGCAAGATCGGCCAGCGTACATTCCTTGGCCGCGAGATAGCCGCGCCGTTCGGCATTGCTGCCGATCATCTCCAGAGTGTTGGCAAGTGTTTCGCGGCCCTGGCGGATGGTGTTCATGTCCGGCGTGCGGCGGGCGGCGGCCCCGGTAAAACGCTGCGATGCCTTTTCATAGACAATCTTGCGGGTGACGTTTTCGTGGAAGGTGCTCATGGCCCAGTCGAGCATGCGCAAGGCCTCAGCCCGCACGCCCGCATCTTCTGGCGCCATGGGATTATCCTGATAGGTGCCTTCCAGATGATCGACAATGGCCCAAATGCCTTCGCAGGTCGTTCCATCCAGATCGACGAATACGGGCAGATGCGCGGTCGCATCGTCCGGCACGGCCAAATCACAGACCAGCCGCTTTTCGCCGATCAAAAGGCGAACAAACCGGGAGGGTGGCGACAGCAGCAAATGAGTCAATCGGCGCATCAGGCTGATCTATAATAAAGTGCGGGTTTGGCCTAGTGCTTGACGCACACATCCAGCCTGTCTCGTCGCACCACGCTCAAGCGGGTTTTGAGCTTGGCCGAGCGTTTGGTGACGTAAGGGCCGGGCCGGGCGGCGTTCCAATCATCCGGATTGGGCAGAATCGCAGCCAGGCGGGCGGCTTGCGCTGGGGTGAGCCGGGCGGCCGATTTGTGGAAATAGGCCTGGGAGGCAGCCTCCGCCCCATAGTTCCCATGGCCCCAATCCACCAGATTGAGATAAGCGGTCAGAATGCGCTGCTTGGGCCACAACGCCTCAATCAGCACGGTTAGATAGGCCTCGGCGCCTTTGCGAATCCAGCTTCGGGCCGGAACCAGAAACAGGCTGCGGGCGGTTTGCTGGCTGATGGTGCTGGCCCCGCGCAGGCGGCGGCCGTCTTTATGTTCCTGCATCGCCTTGTCGATGGCGGCCCAGTCAAACCCATTGTGCTTGCAGAACCGCTGGTCTTCCGCCGCGATGACTGCGGAGGGCAGGGATGGGGCGATCTGGTTAAAGCTGCGCCAGGAATAGTGCACCCCTTCGCCAGAGAGAACCCCCAGCAACATTTGTGGCGTGCCCGGCACAGGTAAAAAGCGAAACAGCAAAATCAGCACCACGGGCAGGGCAATGACAATGCCAATTACTACGGCCAGAAGCCGAAGCAGCCTGCGTCGGCGTGGCAGGCCCTTGCCGCCTGCCATGCGTAATCCCCTTGCCATTCAGCCCCACGCCCGACTCAGTATCGGCTCCAATATACCGAACGGGGGCTGCGCTGGTCAGGCGCTTGCGCGGGCAACCGTGTCTGACAGCGGGTGCGACAGGCGGGTGATCATTTCTTTGGGCACAACCTGCCAGAAGTGGCCAAGCTCGATATCCCAATGTGCCAGCAGTTCGGTTGCGAAGATCGAGCCGGTTTCGCGGCGATGCTCCTCGACAAGGCTATGCAGGGTGCTTTGCCAATGATGTGCGGTCACCCTTTGCCAGAGGACGCTGTCGGGGTTGAGGTGGCTTTCAAACAGGCCGTCGGCATCATAGATGAACGCCATGCCGCCGGTCATGCCGGCTGCAAAATTATCGCCGATGGCGCCCAGAATGACCGCTGTGCCCCCTGTCATATATTCGCAGCCATTGGAGCCGCAGCCTTCGATCACTGCAATCGCGCCGGAATTGCGCACGGCGAAGCGTTCGCCCGCCTGACCGGCAGCGAACAATTTTCCCGCGGTTGCGCCGTACAAAACGGTGTTGCCGATGATCGTGTTCTCGCACGCCACGAAACGGGCCGATGGGGTGGGGCGCAAGGTGAGGGTGGCACCTGAAAGCCCTTTACCCACATAATCATTGGCATCGCCCAGCACTTCGATCTTCAAGCCCTGCACCGCGAAGGCGCCGAGCGATTGGCCGCAGGACCCGCGCAGGCGCAAGGTTAGGTGGCCTGGCGGCAGGCCGGTCATGCCCCATTTGCGCACGATGCGCGAAGACATGCGGGTGCCGATGGAGCGCAGCGTGTTACGAACATTATAGGTGAGTTGCATCTTCTCGCCGTGGTCGAGGAGGGCGGCGGCATCTCTTTCGATCTGCGCGTCCAGCGTATCGGGCACTTCGTTGCGGCCCTTCTGGGTAGAATAGCGCGCGTGGTTGCCCGGATCGGCCTGCACCAGCAGCGGATTCAAGTCGAGATCGTCCAGTTCCTCCGAACCGCGGCTCATCTGATACAGAAGATCGGTGCGCCCGATTGCATCCTTCAGCGTGCGAAGGCCCAGCGAGGCGAGGATCTCGCGCACGTCTTCGGCGATGAAGCTGAACAGGTTCACCACCTTTTCCGGCGTGCCGGTGAATTTGGCGCGCAAGGCTTCGCTCTGCGTGCACACGCCAACAGGGCAGGTGTTGGAATGGCATTGCCGCACCATGATACAGCCCATGGCGACAAGCGCTGTCGTGCCGATGCCGAATTCTTCTGCGCCCATCATGGCGGCCATCACCACATCGCGCCCCGTGCGGATGCCGCCATCGGTGCGTAGCACTACGCGGTCACGCAGATTGTTGAGGGTGAGCACCTGATTGGCCTCAGTCAGGCCCATTTCCCATGGCACGCCCGCGAATTTGATGGAGGTTTGCGGGCTTGCGCCGGTGCCGCCATTGTGGCCCGCGATCAGAATGACGTCGGCCTTTGCCTTGGCCACACCAGCCGCGATAGTGCCGATGCCGCTGGCCGAAACCAGCTTCACGCAGACGCGCGCATCGGGATTGATCTGTTTTAGATCGTAAATGAGCTGCGCCAGATCTTCGATGGAATAAATGTCGTGATGCGGCGGTGGCGAAATGAGCGTGACGCCGGGCGTTGCGTGGCGCAGGCGGGCGATCATTTCTGTCACCTTGAAGCCGGGCAACTGGCCGCCTTCGCCCGGCTTTGCGCCTTGGGCGATTTTGATTTCCAGTTCACGGCATTGGTTCAGATATTCCGCTGTCACGCCAAAGCGGCCGCTCGCCACCTGCTTGATAGCGGAGTTGGGATTGTCGCCATTGGGTTTGGGCTTGAAGCGCGCTGGGTCTTCGCCGCCTTCGCCGGAATCGGATTTCGCGCCGATGCGGTTCATCGCGATGTTGAGCACTTCATGCGCTTCCGGCCCCAGCGCACCCAGCGACATGCCGGGGGTGACAAAGCGTTTGCGGATTTCGGTGATGGATTCCACGTCTTCCAGTGCAATCGGCCCGGCGGCAGGCTTGAAATCCATCAAATGGCGCAGTGACACAGGCGGCAGCGCCCACACGCCATCGGAATATTTCTTGTAGGTGCCGTAGGAATCGCTCGCCACCGCACTTTGCAGCAGGTGAATCAGATGCGCGCCATGGGCGTGGGTTTCATCACCGATGCGTGCTTTGTAAAACCCGCCGACGGGCAGGGCGATCACCTCTTCATCAAAGGCGCGGGCGTGCAGGCGGGCCGCGCGGGCAGCGATACCGGAAAGGCCAATGCCCGAAATGCGGCTGGTCATGCCGGGGAATATTTCCGCCACCATGGACCGC
>DATJDE010000036.1:0-10653 GCA_035497595.1 Rhizomicrobium sp.
GGCGGGCCATGACAGCGGAGCGTCTGAAAACTATGCCTACTTCTTCTCCACAAACCGCGTATCAAACCCCTGCCGCCAATCCAGCCCCGCATCATAAATCCCGACATCGCGCATCGCCTCGAAAAACGCCTGCCAGCGGTCCACGCTCATCGCGCCAACATGGTCCCCCACAATGCCAAAGCGTTTGAGCTTGTCGCGCGCCTGCGCGATCACATCGTCGGTCATTTCCGGATTGTCCCGCCGGATGATCGCATTGGCAGCAGACGGGTCGCCATTCAGATAGCTCTCCCACCCCTCGCGCGTCGCATCCACAAACGCCTGCACCGCCTTCGGGTTCTTATCGATCCACTTTTGCGGCACCAAAACCATATTGGCGTAACCGGGGTAGCCATTATCGGCGAGCAAAAAGATCTGCGGCTTGAACCGCGCCATCTTCTCCACCGTATAAGGCTCGCTCGAAAGATACCCTTCCTGAATAGCCTTCGGGTCACTCACAAACGGCGCCAGATTGAAGCTGTATTTGCGCACCTGCGAATCCGTAAAGCCGAACTTCGCCCGCAGCCACGGCCAGAACGCGGCCGTCGCCGCATCGGAAATCATGATCGGCTTGCCCTTCATATCGGCGATGGATTTCACATCATCGCGCGGATGGGTCATCAGCACCTGCGGGTCTTTCTGAAACACCGCCATCACCGCTTTGATGCCGGTCTTCTCCCGCGCCAGATTGAGCGGGATAAAGGCATTGGAGCCGATGCCGAAATCCGCAGCCCCTCCCGCCAGCATCTGGGGCACATTCACAGACGGCCCGCCCTGGATAATGCGCACATCCAGCCCGTGCTTTTTATAAATCCCCAGCGCGAGGGCCTGATAAAACCCGCCATGCTCGGCTTGCGCCTTCCAGTCGGTGACAAAGCGGATTTTGGTCAGCCCATCCCCCTGTTTGGCCGCGGGCGGCGCCTGATCGCACGCCACCAACCCCAAACCCAGCCCCAACCCCGCCGCCAGCAAAACCAGCCGTCTCAACCCCGTCATGGCAATCCCCAAAATGTTCCGCGCGCACTCTGCCCTTTCAGGGGCAGGGCGGAAACCACACGTTAACTTGTGCGTGCATTACTTACGTATGCAATCTAAAGTTGTACTCGCCATGAGCCGCCTGACCTTCCGCTCCACCCCCCTGCAAATCCTCTTTGCCGAGGCCGACACCGCCGAGCACCGCCTCCTGGGCGCCACCTGTCAGTTGATCGAGGCCGAGCCGCTGTTTTCCACCTGCGGCATGCAGGCCGTCAAAATGTTCCGCACCCTGATGATCGACGTGGTGGTGATCAACCTCAACCTGCCTTCGGGGGATGGCTTCGATGCCCTGAGCAACATCCGCCTCTCAGGCCGGCGCGGCTACAACGCGCCGGTGATCGCGATGACCGAAAACGTCACCGGCTTGCCAGAGGCGGCCTATAAAAGGCTGGGCTTCACCGGCCTCTACATCCGCCCCATCGAGCCTTATCGCCTGATCGAACGGCTGGATGCCGCCCTCATCTGCACCGGCAACGCGCCCATCTTCAAACTCCGGGTCAGTGGATAAGCCCGCTCTTCAAACCGCGCGTCAGCGAAGTGTGCCGCAACGCGCCTGCCGCCGCACCGCATCGATCGCCGCAAAATCCGCCTCGTTCTGGATCAGCGTGCGAAACAGCACCAGCCCCTTCACGCTGGGCAATGGCACGGCCGTCGCCCCCTTGGGCACCGCGCGGCCCGCATCGGCCTTGCGCACCAGCACCAGATCGATCCCGCCCTGCACCTGGCGGTCATTGCGCACGAAAACATTATTGGTGTCCGCATCGAAAATCGAAACCGACCAATAGGTGCCGGGCGGCACTTTCGCCGTCACCCGCAACGGCCCGGCGCTCAAATCGAACGGGCAGATCGAGTACAGCAGATCCGGCGAAGGCCGCACCACCTGGCGCGAGGCCGCCGTCACCTGGCCCTGATGCTGCATCTGGTTCACCGGCCCCATCCGCGCCAGAACCTTGCCCATGATAAAACCGGGCGCGGCGACAAGGGTGAAGCCATGCACCACCGCCGCCACCACCAGCGTCGCCACAATCCAGGGCCAGATTTTCCTCATACGCAATAAACCCGCCGAATCGTGGGCACCATCGCATTGGCCGGATCGTTCACCACGCCCGGGCCGGGATTATAAAGCCGCAAAGTCAGGCTGAACCGCCCGCGTTTAATAGGAATCCAGTTGGACGGCGCCTTTTTGCGCGCAGCGGTAATGGCAAAAGTGCTGTCATATTTCAGTTGCACCGTCTCGCCCGAAATCGACCAGCGTTTGGTTTTGGTCTCCATCAGATAATTGTCCGGCCCATAGGCGGTAATGCTCCACCACCGCGCACTCGGCTCGCGCCCCTCGATGCGATAGGTGCAATTGCCATCCAGCCGCTCGCCCGCGCTGTCATGGTCGGCGGTGTAATAAATCGTCTCGCTGCGGTTGAGCGCGAACAACCCGTGCAACGCCACATTGGCCCGCAAATACGGCCCGCTCTGGCTGCTGCCGGTATAAAGGCTCATCTTCCACGGCCCGTTGGAGACCATGCCAAGGCTCATCCGCGTCACAGCAAACCAGGTCGCCCCCAGCCCCAGCGCAACACCGATCACCAGCACCGCAAAAATCTTCAAACCCAGCCGCATCTAAAAATCCATTGTCATTCCCGGCGAACGAAGCGAAGCGGAGAGAGGGAGTTCATAGCGTCAGCGTATGAACGACCCAGGAGCCCAACCCCAACGCAACAATCCGCCACCTGGCTTTCCTTCCCCTCGCGCTGCGAACGCAGCGCTCAGCCGGGAATGACAGGTACGTCCGTCTACCGCCCCTCATCGTCAACCACCGGCGGCCCACCGTCAAATCGCCTATCTCCATCACGCGCGCGCTGCTGCGGTGGCGGCGGCGGTTCATCCTCCGAAGGCCCAAACAACCAGTCCAGAAAAGAGCGCCCCCTGCGCTCGCGCCGCGGCGGCGCAGAGCGTTCTTCGTCCACCGCCGCGCCCCCTTGATAGCCGGGCGCGGAATCACTGCCCGCATAGGCCGAATCCCATTCATCCTCGATGACCGGCGGCTCGGATTTCTCCAGCGCCTTCGCGGGCATCCCCTTTTCCGCAAACACCATCACCTCTTTCCAGATCGCGGCCGGCAGCGTTCCGCCGGTGACATTGCGCATCGGCTTGGTGTCGTCATTGCCGACCCAGACCCCGGTCGCATAATCGGTGGTAAAGCCCACAAACCACGCATCGCGATAATCCTGCGTGGTGCCGGTTTTTCCTGCCGCTTCATGGTCAGGCAACCGCGCGCGCGTGCCGGTGCCCCCCGTCACCACACCGGCCAGCATCGCAGTCAAATCCTTGTTGGCCTCCACGGGGATGACACGCAGCCCCGCGCCCGCGCTGCGATTATAATAAATCCGCCCGCGCCGATCAGAAACCTCCGTCACCAGATAGGGCGTGGCCTTGATGCCGCCCGCCGCAAAGGTGGCATAGGCGGCGGTCAATTCCAGCGGCGTCACCTCACTGGTGCCCAGCGCCAAAGACGCATTGGCCACCAGCGGCGAGGTGATGCCCACACGCCGCGCGACGGAAATCACAGTGCGAAGCCCCACCTCCTGCGCCAGCGATGCGGTGATGGTGTTCACCGAATGGGCCAGCGCAGAGGCCAGCGTCACGGTGCCATATTCGCGCGCGCCATAATTGGTCGGCTGCCAGCCGCCAATATCCACCGGCCCATCGGTGCGCACATCCCACGGGCTGATGCCGTTCTCCACGGCGGCGAGATAGACAAACGGCTTGAAGGCAGAGCCCGGCTGGCGCCGGGCTCTTGTGGCGCGGTTGAAAACGCTGTCGCCATAATCGCGCCCGCCAATCATCGCCGTCACCGCCCCATCGGGCCGCATCACCACAATCGCGCCTTGCGCCACGCGCAAGCGCTTACCGTCTTTTTTCAGGTGCCGCAGCAGAACCAGCCTTGCCGCATCCTGCAAACGCGGCTCCAGCGTGGTGCGCACAATCAAATCTTCGCCGGGCAACCGCCCGCCAATGGTCGCAACCTTCTTCACCTCATCGACCGCCGCATCGAGAAAATAATTGCGCGCCTCAGCCCGCGTGCGATCGATGATCGGGGCAGGGGCTGCTTTGGCCGCCTTGGCCTCGGCAGGGGTGATCGCGCGGGTCTTCACCATGGCGGCCAACACCTGGCGGCTGCGCGCCTGCGCGGCAGCCAGATCGCGCCGGGGCGAAAAAGCAGACGGCGCGCGCGTCAGCGTCGCCAGCATCGCGGCTTGTGAAAGGGAAAGATCGCGCGCCGATTTGCCGAAATAGACCCGTGCCGCCCCATCCACCCCATAGGCGCCGGAGCCCAGATAGATGCGGTTGAGATAAAGTTCCAATATCTGCGTCTTGCTCAACTGCTTTTCGAGCGCTGCCGCATCCATCATCTCATGCAGCTTGCGGGTATAGGTACGGTCCGAGGTGAGGAACAGAATTTTCGCCAGTTGCTGGGTGATGGTCGAGCCACCCTGCACCACATGCCCGGCCCGCCAGTTCACCCAGGCCGCCCGCAACAACCCTTTCAAATCAAAGCCGCGATGGTCGTAAAAGCGCCGGTCTTCCATGGCGATGAAGGCAGCAGGCAGATAGGCCGGCATTTCATCGAGCGTCAGCCGCGTGCCCACCACCGCACCGCGATGGCCCACCTCGCGCCCCTGCGAATCCAGAAAAGTAAAAGCCGCGGGCCGGTTCAGCGCATAGAGATCGCGCGAAACATCCACCTTCGGCGCGAGGCTGGCGATGATGTCAGGCAGCATATAAAGCCCAACCCCCGCCGCTGCCCCCAAAACCCCCAGCGCCAGCGCGGTCCGCAACACAACCACCCGCCAGCGCGCCCAGAGCTTCGCCGCAGACTTCCGAAATTTGGATTTTGCCATACGAACAAATCCCGAAACTTTACGGCGCATTCAAGGCGCGAACGCGCGAAGCGTTACCAGCAACACAACTCAAGCACCACCACTTCACCCCCCCATGTCATGGCCCGCCAAGTGCGGGCCACCCAGCTGACGTCGCACACGCGCCACCCAACCAACCTCAAAACTTTTTCATCTCCCCACCACATCACCCACACAACATCTACCGCCACACGCGCGCAAACCCACACCCCCGCACCACGCGCCAAAACATTTCCAATCACTTACCCCCCACCAGCGTAACGCTGCAAAAAAACCAAACCCGCCCCTTGCAGCGTAACGCTGCTTTGTGCATAGTCGCTACATCACAACATTTGCGAACGACACGCCGCACACCGGTTTTCCGGTTCGCGCAAACCTTCGCACACACCCAACCGGCGCGCCAAACCCGCGCCGGTTTTTGCGTTCCGAAAGCCCTCAATGCCAAGCCAAGCAGACTTCGCACCCGGCGTCTTTGAAGCCTGGGCGCGCAAACGCACATGCGAACTGAAACCCGAAGACATCGACCAGACCTGGATGGACCTCATGGTAAAACGCCTATTCCGCGAACTCGATCGCCAACTCAATCAAATCGAAAAAGTCGATACGCCGCCCGATGCCGCCGCCCGCGCCCTCAACGCCCGCGCGCTGGCAACGATGGAACGCTCGCTCGGGCGCCTCACCCGCATCGAAAAAGAACGCAGCGCATCACGCGACACCAAAATAGCGACGCCCAAAGATGACAAACGCGCCCAGCTTGAACGCCGCCTCGCTCGCCCAGCGCAGGCGGCAATTCCGGCAATGCCGGAGCCTATGGTGCCGGTCAAAGCGCCCCGGGCTGCGGCACGTTGCGAACCGGCTCGGCTGGCAGCGTCGGCTGCGGCCTCATCGTCCTCACCTACACACCCGCGTCCCAATTGTCTTCGCCCGCGCGCAGCTTCGGCTGCGTAATCGGTTGAAGTTCACCGGCGTCCGCGCATCCCGCGCGAAACGCAGCTTAAGGAGAACATCCATGAATCCCGCATTGTCCAGAATCAACTGGACCCAAGCCGTGGCCTTCCTCGCCATGCTGCTCACCCTTTTCGGCATCGAGTTGCCCGATGAGGTGAAGCTCCAACTGGTGGCCCTCATTCAGGCCGCGCAATCGCTCCTCACCTGGGTGCTGCACAGCTTCTTCCGCGAGGCGAAGTGATGCGCATCCAGTTTCTTGCAGGCGCCATGGCGCTGCTGCTGGTGGCCTGCGCCGACATTTTCCCTGCACCGCAAAGCCCCGCGCAGGCGGTGTTCGAGGCAAAGGCCGCCTTCCTCGTGACTCTGCGGGTGGCGGGCGACTATGCAGGCCTGCCCCGCTGTCCCGCACAGCCGCTCTGTTCCGATGCCAAAACCGTCGCCGCTTTGCGCAGCTCCGCCGAAGCGGCGCGCATCAGCCTCGATGCCGCGCAACAGGTGGTCACCGATCCGGCCTTCAAAGGCGATGCGCTGACCAAAGCCAGCATCGCCGCCAGCGGCGCCGTGGCTGCGTTCGCAGCCCTCATCCCGCAGCAGACCAAAGGGAGTGAAACCCCATGATCCTCAACTATGTCCTCGTTGCGCTGTCCGCGATTGCCGAAATCCTCAAGGCAGGCGGCAATGCCATGGTGCTGGTCGGCCAGATCCAATCCACCATCGGCGTTCTTCAGGCCGAAAAGCGCGATCCATCCTCCGCGGAATGGGAGGCGCTGAACGCCCAGATTGCCGCAGCCATGGCCGCGCTGAACTGAGCCACGCTTTACAGTGCCCGATGGCCCTGCCTTCATGCCGGATCGCTATTTCTGGAGTGTTCCATGAACGTCCGTGATGCCATCCTGACACGCAAATCCGTCCGTGCCTTTCGCCCCGATCCGGTTCCCGAAGCAACAATCCGCGATATTCTGGCGGTCGCTTCGCGTGCCGCCACCGGCGGCAATCTCCAGCCCTGGCGCGTCCATGTGCTGAGCGGCGAAGGCCGGGAAGAATTGCTCCGCCGCGTGGCTGCCAAACGCGCCGAAACCCCAATGGGCGAACCGCCGCAATACAAAATCTATCCGCCCGATTTGACCGAGCCGTTTCGCAGCCGCCGTTTCAGGGTCGGCGAAATGATGTACGCAACAGTCAACATCCCGCGGGAAGACAAAGCCGCCCGCCTCAATTTCTTCGCGAAGAACTGGGAGTTTTTTGGTGCCCCTGTGGGCCTCATCGTCACAATGGATCGCCAGATGCAAGAAGGCCAGTGGGCCGATCTGGGTATGTTTCTGCAAAATGTGATGCTGATGGCCCGCAGCCACGGGCTTCATTCCTGTGCGCAGGAATCCTGGGCAGTCTGGCATAACGTCGTGCGCGAGTATCTGAAGGTGCCCGAGAACGAAATCGTCTTCTGCGGCATGGCGCTCGGCTATGCCGACGAGACTGCGCCGGTGAATACGCTGGTCAGCGAACGGGCGTCCGTCGATGAATTTGCGAGTTTTGTGAGCTGAAAAAAGAAAACCCGCGCAGACGAACGCTTGCGCGGGCTTTCGCTTGTGGCGACCGGCCCTGCCGGGGAGGGGCTTGTCCGCGGACCGATCGCCTCAAGAACAAGACAGGTCTAAATGCCTGTCCTGATGCGCATATTGCGCTATGGTTTCTGAACGGGTTCTGGCTGGCGCATTCATCAAGGGTTCATTTGCAGGGAACTAGAAAGCCGGATGCGTATTCGTGTGCCCGCGCTGCTGTTGGTCATGCTGGCCGCTGGCGCCACCCCCGCCGCGAGCCAGGCAGACCACATGCGTGATCGGGTGAGAAGCGGCGAAATC
Source organism: Rhizomicrobium sp. (assembly GCA_035497595.1). Classification (GTDB taxonomy): domain Bacteria; phylum Pseudomonadota; class Alphaproteobacteria; order Micropepsales; family Micropepsaceae; genus Rhizomicrobium. Next base: position 7,793 of record DATJDE010000036.1, read on the forward strand.
CGCTCTTTGGACCGTATCCTCCCCGAAATCCGGCGTTCCCATCCCGGCAAATTCTACGATGCCGAAGGCCCGGTGGAAGGCCCCGATGGCCGTTACAGCTATCGCCTCAAATGGATGACCCCCGAAGGCCGGATCATCTGGCTGGACACCGATGCCCGCACCGGGCGCGTTTTAGGTGTAGAAGGCGGCAGAAAGCGCACCACAGACAGGCCTTCGCCGCGGGATTATTTTGAAAGCCGCTACGGCGCCAGCCACAGTATGGATGGCGGCCCGCCCGATGCGCGCAACGAGGAAACGCGGCCGCGGGGCTATAACAGGGGCCGTAACTGGGACAATAAGCGTGATCACCGCGACAGGGGTGCCCGCGATTGGAAAGGCCCGCGTGGCCATGGCAGAGGCGATTAAATGCGCATCCTCCTCGTAGAAGATGACAAAGACCTCCAGCGCCTCCTGAAAAAGGCTTTGGGAGATGCAGGCTACGTGGTCGATACCGCATCGGACGGCGAAGAAGGCCACTTCCTCGGCGATACCGAGCCTTATGACGCGGTTATCCTCGATCTTGGCCTGCCCAAAATGGATGGGGTGCAGGTGCTGGAAAAATGGCGCGCCAATCACCGCACCATGCCGGTGCTCATCCTCACCGCCCGCGACCGCTGGAGCGACAAGGTCACCGGCTTCGATGCCGGCGCGGACGATTACCTCGCCAAGCCGTTTTATACCGAAGAATTGCTGGCACGGGTGCGTGCGCTGTTGCGCCGGGCCGTCGGTCTTTCGACCAGCGAGATCGAGATCGGCCCCTTGCGGATCGATACGCGCGCAAGCCGCGTCACGCTCAATGGCAATCCCGTCAAGCTGACCTCGCTGGAATATCGCCTGCTGTCCTATCTTGCCCATCACAAGGCAAAGGTGGTGTCGCGCACCGAACTGGTCGAACATCTCTACGATCAGGATTTTGACCGCGATTCGAATACGATCGAGGTGTTTGTCGGCCGGTTGCGCAAAAAGCTCGACCCGGATCTCATTCAAACGGTACGCGGTCTTGGATATTGTCTTGAAGATCCGAACAGTGCTGGCAACGAAAATCGCCCCAAAACTTAACTCCCTCTCGGCCCGCCTTATCATCGCCGCCACGGTGTGGACGATGCTGGGGCTCGCCGCGGGCGGGGCGTTGTTGTCCGGCGTCTTCCGGGCGACGGTCGAAAGCAATTTCGATTCACAGCTGCGTTTCGATATGGATGGCATGATCGCCGCAGCAGAGCCGGATCGTTTTGGCATTGTCTCGCTGCTGGGCCGTTTCACCGACCCACGGTTCGAGCGCATTTATTCAGGCTGGTATTGGCAGATCGTGCCCGAAGGCGACACCAGCTTTCAGCAAAGCTCGCGCTCCTTATGGGACAAGGCCATTAAAATCGAAGGGGCGTCCCATCAGGGCAATCTTATCTGGGGACATGCTGATGGCCCCGATAACCAGCATGTGCGTGTGCTCGAACGGCGGATAGAGTTTCCCATCCTCGCAACCGCCGATCCGGCCGATACCCGCGCTTTCGTGTTTCTTGTCGCGGGAGATACGGCGCAAAGCCAGGTCGACATCGCGAAATTCAACGGCACCCTCATCTGGTCGTTCGCGATTCTGGGCTTGGGCCTGATCGTGGCGATTCTCATTCAGGTGCGGATCGGGCTCCAGCCTTTGCGCAAAGTCAGCGACTCCCTCGCCAGAATTCGCGATGGCTCTGCAAGACGGCTGGAAGGGGATTTTCCATCCGAAATTGCGCCCTTGGCCAGTGAATTGAATAGCCTGATCGAGCACAGCGCCGAAGTCGTAGGCCGCGCCCGCACCCATGTATCGAATCTGGCGCATTATCTGAAAACGCCGCTGACAATCCTGTCGAGCGAGGCGAGCGCCGATCCGGGGCCTCTGGCCGATGCCGTTCAGCGTCAGGTCGGCGCCATGCGCAGGCAGGTGGATCATTATCTCACCCGCGCCCGCGCCGCAGGCGCGCTAGATGTGCTTGGCAACAGAACCAAGGTCGAGCCCGCTTTGGCCGATCTGGCAAGGGTGCTCACCCGCATTCATGCGGAACGTTCTGTCGACATCGCACTGCACTGCGAACCGAACCTTTATTTCCGGGGGGATCGTCAGGACCTCGAAGAGATGATCGGAAATCTGATGGATAATGCCTGCAAATGGGCCAAACACCGCGTCAGTGTCACCGCCGCACGCAGCGGCGGCAAGCTAAACGTCACCGTCGAAGATGATGGCCCTGGTCTTGCGGCGGAAGATCGCTCCCGCGCCATCGCGCGCGGCGAACGGCTGGACCAATCGGTCCCCGGCACCGGCCTTGGGCTCGCCATCGTCCATGACATCGCAAAACTCTACGGTGGCACATTGGAATTGCATGAGAGCCGCCTCGGCGGTCTGCGCACAGTTCTGTCACTGCCCGCTATTGGCTGAGCGTCGGGCAGGATAAGCCTACCGTTAACCCAACTGGTATAGTTTGAAGCAATGCTTCCGTCTCAGGAAATTTTGTTGCGCTCTTTTTTAAGCGGCTTGCCTCCGGCAACCGCCGCAGAGCTGGCACGCGCCATCGAACGCGACCGGCGGCAAAATGGTTCTGGTTTGCCCCATGATGCGATTTTGAAAAGCTTGCGCCCTGCCTTGCGCCAGACCGACCCTGAGGGGCGAATTTTCACGCCGCTGCGTCTGTTCTGTCAGCCTTTTGAAGATTTGCTGATGTCCCGGAGCGGACAAGTAAAGTTGAAAGGCCGTATCGCCCGCGAAAGCATATCGCCCGTGTGGGGCTGGATCGGCAGCACATTGCTCCCGGCCGAAACGCAGCACTATTCGATCATCGCGCAGGATG
>DATJDE010000037.1:0-4478 GCA_035497595.1 Rhizomicrobium sp.
TAGCCGTCGCGCTTGGTCCATGCACCGGCGAGGCGGACGCCGAGTTTATCGCCCAGCACCGGAATGTTGAGCATGCCTTCAACGCGGCGGCCATTGTAATTTCCTACATCGACCGATGCCATGGCTTCATAACGATCAGAAGGCTTGGCGGAGACCACGTTGACCACACCGCCGGTCGCGTTGCGGCCATAGAGCGTGCCTTGCGGGCCGCGCAGCACTTCGACGGAGGCGACGTCGTAGAATTCCTGCTCGAAGAAGTGATTGCGGATGAAGGGCGTGTCGTTGAACGCGACCGCGACGGCGGGATCGGTGGTCACCGAGACAGCTTGGGTGCCGATGCCGCGAATCTGGATGCTGTAGCCGGAGAAATTTGTTTTGGTGAAGCTCATATTCGGCACGGATTTGATAAGATCCGGGCCGCCGGAGATCTGTTGTGCGGTGAGTTGTTCCTGACTGAGGGCGGTGATGGCAATCGGGATGGATTGCACATCGGAGCCGCCCAACTTCGACGAGGTGACGGTAACAGTCTCGACGGCAGTGCGCGCAGGTGCGGCTTGGGCCAGCTGCATGGGCTGTACATCAGACGCAGCATTGTTGGACTGAGCCTTCCGCCGCACGACTGCAACCGTTCCCCCCGAATGGGGTTCTGCGATGAAGCCAGTACCTGAGAGAATGCGAGCCAGCGCGGCGTCGTCCGGCAATTCGCCTTTCACACCAGTGCTGCGCACGCCCCTGATCGCCTCGTCGGATACCATGAGGGGCACGCCGGTTTGGGCCGCGTATTCCCTGAGAGCAGATTTCAGGTCTCCGCCCGCGATGTCGAAATCTCCTGCCCATGCGGCTGTGGAAAGCAGCGCGAACGCAGCTGTGGCGAGAAGTTGGTTTCGGAAATTTGGCATTTTGTCCCCCTCTGTCGTGTTTGCAGATTTGCAACGCCGGATCGGCCCGGCGCCGTTTCACTTCATCTTGAAATCAGCGTGCGATCCCCACGCTTCTCGACGCGCAGCCCGAAGACGGCCTGTGCGACCTCTGTGAACTCCGGCACCGCGTGGATTGGAAATGTGCCGTCTACCGTGAGACTGGACACCGACGGATCGTCGATCGCGAGTTTTTGCGTGTTGTAGCGGTTCATCTCAGCCACCGCGTCTGCGAGCGTTGTGTGATCGAAAATGAGCAAGCCTTTGCGCCAGCCGAGTTCTTCGATCAGGGCCTTCTCGGGCTTGCGAACCAGCGAGAGCGAATTGGCGGTCGCGACCACGACATCGCCGGGCGAAAGATCAACAGATTGATGACGCGACCAGGCCCCCGTGGAATCGAGACGTGCGCGACCTTCGACCAGCGTGACTTTGAGACGGTCGCCATCCTGGCGAACCGAAAATTTGGTTCCCAGATCGGTGATCTTATGATCGCCGGTCATCACCGTGAAGGGATGATCCGCGTCATGCTTGATTTGAAAAAAGGCTTCGCCTTTGTCGAGCCAGACTTCTCTCTGGCCGGTGTTTTTGGTGACACGCAGGATGGTATTGGTGTTCAGTTCGATTTTCGAGCCGTCGGAGAGATTCAACATCTGGCGGCCACCGATGCCGGTGGCGTAGCGCTCTGTCGGGGGCACTTGTGTCTGGATCAACGCAAGCGCGCCTGTGATGGCGATCACCATGGCCGCTACCGCGATTTTGACCGGCGAAAACAAACGGGGAGTGGGAGCCGCCTCCGGCCGCGAGAGGGGTGCACGCAGGACGCGCAAGCGTGCGGCTTCTTCCCATGCCGCTTCCAACCGCCAATAGGCGGCACGATGAGCGCGCGATTGTGCCAGCCAGGCGTCAAGCCGGGCCTGATCCACCTCGCTCCAGTCACCCGCATTTGCGCGCGACAGCCAGTTTGCGGCCTGGGTTTTGATGTCTCCGGCGCGCGATGGGGGCAGGAGCGGATTTTGCGTCTCGCTCATGCGCCGCCCCGGCCATCGGTTGGTTCGCCGTAGACCCTATCAGCCAACACGCACATGCCTTCGGCCACATAATTGCCGACGACTTTTTCGGAAATGCCCATGCGCTGCGCGATCTCGCGCTGGGAAAGCCCTTCGATGCGTTTGAGGATGACTGCTTCGCGGCAACGCGGCGCGAGATGATCGAGCGCGGCCTGGAGCCTGCGCAGCAGATCGCGCGCGAAAAGACTACGGTCGGGGCCTGGCTCGTCGGCGGCAATGCCCAGCACATCCAGGTCGGCGACAATCTCTATCGGGACGATGTTTTCCTTGCGCAGACGGCTGATGAGAAGATTGCGCGCGGTCGTGAAGACAAATGGCTTGGCGCGTTCCGGGATTTGCGCTTCAGCTGCCGCGAGAACGTGTTCGTAGACATCCTGACGGAAGTCTTCGAGATCGCTTTTGTTGCGCCAGTTCTTTTGCAGGAAATGCATCAACATCGCTTCCAAAGGCAGCACTTCGCGAACGAACCAGGCTTTCACCTGAGGCGTTGTCACAGCGTCACCCGCACGGCGCGGCATGCCGCCATCGTTTTTGGTATCCGGCGTTTTCTCGACCATTCGGCTTTCAGTCCCCCGCCTTGCGGTCAAAACTATGAGCCACACAGATGAGACGCTCGGCGAACGCCGATATCATGGTTGATTTGGGAAAAAATTTAGGGCGGACCGGGGATATCTTCCAACAGCAATAATCTTGCGCTGGCTCGTAGAGATAAGGTTTTGAGGCTTTCAGCCAGCGAGTTTCCGACCCGCGCGGGTTCAGCGATGCGGCGCAGGTGCCGTTTTGCACACCGCAGAATGCATTCCATACGGGCGTCGGAAACAGTCACAATCGGAAAAATATTGAGATAGACCGAACTCGACAATGCCCGCGAAGCAGCAGGCGCAGGTCCATCTGCGTCTCGCAGGCCAGCGCCCATTCCTCGGCGTCCTTGTATCTGCGGAAGGTCTCGTTGACATACTATCCCTTCCTTCGGACCTGGCCCGTCAGTTTCCGGGGAGCTTTCGGAATGAGTGCACACGTTCACGTGCCGTTGAATGCAGGATAAGCCTTTGAATTTGAGTGAGAAAATATTTTCTGTCGCGCCAATGATGGAGTGGACGGATCGGCATTGCCGGGTTTTGCATCGTCAGCTTTCGCGGCGGGCGGTGGTTTATACCGAGATGGTGACGGCGGAGGCGGTGCTGCGGGGGGACCGGGAGCGGTTGATTGGGTTTGACCCGGCGGAGCATCCCGTGGCGTTACAGCTTGGGGGGGCTGAGCCTGTGCGGTTGGCCGAGGCGGCAAGCATAGCTGAGGGGTTTGGCTATGACGAGATCAACCTGAATGTCGGCTGCCCGTCCGACCGGGTGCAATCGGGGCGGTTTGGGGCTTGTCTCATGCGGGAGCCGGAATTGGTGGCGGCGTGTGTGGCGGCGATGCGCGGTGCCGTGTCCATTCCGGTGACGGTGAAGTGTCGGCTGGGTGTTGACGACCAGACGCCGGAGGTTGCGTTGCGGGCGATGCTTGCGGCCTGTGCGGATGCAGGGGTTGAGACCTTTATCGTGCATGCGCGGATGGCTTGGCTGAAGGGACTCTCGCCCAAGGAGAACCGGGATGTGCCGCCGCTTGACTACGAACTTGTCTATCGGGTGAAGCAGGAGAACCCGCATCTTTCCATCCATCTCAATGGCGGCGTGGGCACGCTGGAGGAAGCGCAAGCCCATCTTGCGCATGTCGATGGTGTGATGATGGGACGGGCGGCGTATCAACACCCGGCACTGCTGCTGGATGTGGACGCGCAGTTGTATGGCGATGCGGGGCGGACGCTGGAAGAGGCGTTGGAGCAGTATCTTGTCTATATGGAGCGGCAGCTTGGTTTGGGCGTGCCGCTGAATACGCTGACCAAACATTTGCTCGGCCTGTTCAGCGGGCAGCCGGGCGGGCGGTTGTTTCGGCGGTATCTGAGCGAGAACGCCACGCGCCGCGGCGCCGGGATTGAGGTGTTGTTGGCGGCGCTGGCGCAGGTCTCAACGTTGCGCCTGCCACGGCTTTTGAACCTCGCCGAGGTTTAGATTTTCTGATCGTAGGCGCCCACTTCAGGGTGTTTGGTCAGCCGCGCATCGAGGTCTTTGAAGATCGCGTGCATGTTTTCTTCCGACGTCGGGCTTTCGACCACCACCACCAATGACGGTTTGTTGGACGACGCGCGGACGAGGCACCAGGTGCCGTCTTCCAGTGTGACGCGCACGCCGTTGACGGTGACGATGCTTTTGATTTTTTGACCGAGGATTGTTTCGCCTTTGGCGGCGAGGGCTTCATAGTCTTTGGTCAGTGCTTCAACGACGGCGTATTTTTTATCGTCCGGGCAATGGGGGCTCATGGTGGGGGAGCCCCAGGTTTTGGGCAGTTCGCGCACCAGGGTAGAGAGTTTCTTGTCGCCTGCGCGATCCAGCATTTCCAGAACTGCAATGGCGGCGACGATGCCATCGTCATAGCCATGGCCGATGGGCGGGTT
>DATJDE010000038.1:0-2480 GCA_035497595.1 Rhizomicrobium sp.
CTCGTCCGTTTCCTCGTCCCGGAGAATCCGCTCGGTGATCTGGAGCCGCCGCCCGAGTTCGATCAGGGCGGGAACGCTCGCGCGGATCGGCGCCTGGAACGTCTCTTCGCCTGCCCGGCGGAATCGGAGTGCGCCCAGGCGGGGCTCGTCGGCGACGCCGAGCAGGTAATCGCTTTCCGCGAGGGTGCGAACGGAGTGGTATTCGCGCCTATTTATTGCCAGATCCCGAAAAAAATTGGCCGAGCCATACACTCCGTTGGCCAGCTGACTTGTCAGTATAAGTGTAGACCCAAGGTTGAGCCCCCAAAGCAGCGTGCTGGTCGGGGATGACAAAGATAACGGACATGGATCTTGAACGCGCAGAGCCGCGCACATCGAGCGCACGTATGAGCACGCCCGAATTGCGGGCTTGGTTTGTGCGTGAGGTGGTGCCTTTGGAGCCGGAATTAATGAAGTACCTCCAGCACAATTGGCGCAATCGAAGCGACATCGTGGATCTGCGCCAGGAAGTGTATGCGCGGGTCTTCGACGCGGCGCGAACACAAATCCCGGAAAAAACGCGCCAGTTTGTGTTTACCACAGCCCGTAATCTTCTCATCAACCGGGTACTGCATGAACAGGTTGTGCCCATCGAGGCGGTCGCCGATCTGGAAGCTCTCGACATTGCCAAGGATACGCCAGACCCCGAACGCAGCGTCATCGCGCGCGAGGAGCTTCGGCGGTTGCAGGTCGCGCTTGACGCACTGCCGCCCCGCTGCCGCGAAGCCATCGTGCTGCGCAAGATCGAGAACCTGTCCATTCGCGAAATCGTCCAGCGCATGGGTGTCAGCGAAAATACGGTGAAAATGCATCTGTCCAACGGCGTGCGTGCGCTTACCGAGGCCCTCTACGGGCAAACCTCCAACACGCGGAGCGGCCGATGAACGAAGATTTCCGCATGGCCGATAAAGTGACGCCGCAGGATGCCATTGAGCAGTGCGCGGCAGAGCGGCTGATCACACGCCTGCACGATCCCGATTGGAACGACCAGAAGCAGGCCGACCTCGACGCCTGGTTCTCGGAATCGGTAGCCCATGAGGTCGCATATTTGCGTTTGGAGGCCGGTTGGAACCAGGCTGACAAGCTCTCTATCCTGCGCAAACCGTTACAGCCCCCCGCACGACCTCTGCGGCAACCGCAGGGCGCCAATAAGCTTCATATCGCAGCAGTCCTATTACTGTGTGCGGCGATTGGTGGGGGCATCTATGCGGCCACTCAGCCGCCCGAGGGCCAGATTTTTGCGACGCCCATAGGCGGACGCGAGACGATCACACTGGCCGATGGCTCGCAGATCGAACTCAACACGAACTCAGAGATTCGTCTCCCCAGGGGTGCACGTCAGGCCGTTCTCATCAGGGGGGAGGCCTATTTTCATATCAAACACGATCCGCAACACCCATTTACGCTGGATGCCGGTAAGCACCGCATTGTCGATCTCGGAACAAAGTTCGTGGTGCGCCAGAACGCCAATGATCTGGAAGTAACACTGGTGGAGGGGCGCGCGCGCGTCGAATCCGCGTCTGGTGGAGCGAACCCAAAATCGGCGGTCCTCAATCCGGGTGATGTCGCGATCGCCACGCGCGACGACCTTACCGTAATGCGTAAGCCGCTCACCGCCCTGTCGGACTCATTGAGCTGGCGCAGCGGATTCGTCGTGTTCCATCACACGACGCTGCGCGAAGCAGCCGATGAACTTAATCGCTACAACGTCGGGAAAATTGTCATCGCGGACGCCAATGTGGGCGAGCGCGTCTTCGGCGGAAAATTTCGTACCACGGACTCTGAACGTTTCGCCAACGTCGTCGGCATGGCCCTTGGCCTGACTGTCGAACGGCGGGGCAGTGAAATCGTGATTTCGGGAAAATGAACCTGCCGCATTGATCGCGGCATAGACAACCTGTCGGGGGGAATATGAATAGATTGAAGACTCTGAAAGCTGCTTGGATTGCAAGCGCAGCCCTATTGTTTAGCGTAAGTGGTGCATTCGCGGCGGAATTCAACATTCCCGCAGGCGATCTCAAAGCCGCGCTCGATTCCTATATGTCTCAAACGGGCGTGGAGCTGATTTACCCCGAAGATCAGATGGGAGGCTCACGCACAAAAGGCGTGGCGGGGGCGCTCGCGCCGGAAGACGCTCTGGGCCGCATCTTGAAGGGAACGGGATTCTCGATGCACCACGAATCCGGGGCCATTGCTATCGTTCGCGATCGCTCATCCCTCAACAGCGCGAACGAGGTTGCCCCGATGCATCTCGCGCAAGCCTCACTCCCAGCGCGCACGGCGGTAGAGACCGTGACGGTCACCTCGTCTAAGCTCGGCGGCGCGAACGTGCAAAGCATTCCGATCTCGATCACCGCGTTGAGCCAGGAACAACTCACGTCCACCCAGACCGCAGGTGGACCGGACCTAGTCAAACAGGTTCCGAACATGAATTTCACCAA
>DATJDE010000039.1:0-5359 GCA_035497595.1 Rhizomicrobium sp.
ATAGGTGACATAGACATCCGGCGTCAGCACGCCGAACCCGTTCAGCTCGAACGGGTAACTCACCTCGTAGCGCATGGTCCAGTTTGGCGCATAGGCCGGGCGCAGGTAGCAACCGCCATTGTGATCGGCATATTGCACCGGCGTGACCGAGCCGTTGCAGGCCAGATTGAGGAAGGGGCTGCTTGGCAGCAGGCCGAGGATATCGGACTTAAAGCTTGTATAGGCGGCATCAAGATAACCGATCGATGCCGATAGCGTTAGCTTTTCGACCGGGATTGCCGTCACCTCCACTTCAAAGCCGCGGGCGCGCTCAAACGCATCGTTGGCGACCAGTTGTTCTTCCTCGGTGCCGCCGGCCGTAGTGTGGAACACGCCCACCTGAAGATCGGCATAGTTGGCCCAGAAAGCGGCGGCGTTCACGCGCAATCTGTGATCCAGCCAATCCGACTTCGCCCCGATTTCATAGGAATGGGCTTTTTCCGGATCGAACGGCCCGATGCTGGTGGCTGTGTTGGCACGGGAATTCCACCCGCCGCCGACAAAGCCGGTATCGAACTTGAAGTAGGTCAGGATGTCGGGGGTGACATGGTAGTTGATACCGGCGTGCCAGGTGAAATCCGACCAGTCGTGATCGTTCTGGGTGACCTGATTTGGGTCGGAGAGATCGACCACGATGCCCTGAAGATGCTGGTAGATGCGGAAGATGTTCTTGTCTTCATGGGTGTAGCGCACGCCGCCCGAGACTTCGAGATCGTCGGTGATCTTGTAATCGCCTTGCGCGAAGGCGGCGATGGTCCACGCGTTCTGATGCGCATAATCCTGTTGCAGGTTGAAGGGCGGCGGGGCGAGGAAGGCGACATTCAGGAACTGTTCGGCATCCCACTGATTGTTGAAATAATAGACACCTGTCACCCAACGCAGCGGCGACTCCGTATCGCTGGATTCGGCGCGCAGCTCTTGCGAGAACTGTTGGTGATGCAGGCCATAGGTGGATTCGATCACCGGCAAGGGTGTGTTGTCGTAATCGTTATAGCTCAGGTTTGAATCGTGCATGTAGCCGGTGACCGACACGATATCGAACCAGTCTGCATGGTAGCGCCCGTTGAGGGTGAGGATTTTGCTGTCCTGAAAATCGCCGTTCCCCACATCGCGGCTGATGATGTAGGGATCGCTTGGGCCGCCGAATGTTCGATAGCCGGGGATGCCGAGTGTATAGAGCAGATCCGGGGGCAGCTTGCCGGGCACGCCGCCATAGGCGCCGTTCTGGCCGCCGACAGAGGGGCTGCGATCCTTGATATAGGTGCCGCTGAGATCGAAGGTCAGGTTGGAGAGCGGCTCCCAATGCACCGAACCGCGAAAGGTTTTCACGTCGAAGCCGCCATACCTGTCGCCGCGCGGGGCGGGACCGGCAAAGGGCGTTGAAACCGGGCTGACATTGCGGAACGGCCCATCCTGGAACTGGCTTTGATAGGCAAGGCGAATGGCGAGCGTATCGTCGACGGGAATGTTGATGATGGCGCCATAATCCCAGCGGCCGAGATTGCCCACCCGGCCGAACAGTTCGAGATCGTGATCGTCGAGGCTGGCTTTTTTTGTGGTGATGTTGACCACGCCGCCCACCGTGTTCTTGCCGAACAAAGTGCCTTGCGGCCCGCGCAGGATTTCCACCTGATCGATATCCAGCATGTTTTGCAGTGAGCCGATATTGCGGGTGTAGAACACGCCATCGACCGATATGCCGACTGCCGGATCCTGGCCCTGATCGACATTGACGTAGCCAATGCCGCGCGAAAAAATGACCGCGCCATTGCGATGAATGGCGCCCACGCCTTCGATCTGCATGTTCGGCGCTTCATGGTTGAGGTCTGTGAGATCGTGCACGAAGCGTTTGTCGAGCAGCTCTGAATCGAGCGCGGTGACCGCCACGGGAACCGACTGAATGGATTCCGACCGTTTTCTGGCGGTCACCACCACGGTTTCGATGCCGCCCTGACTTTGGGAGGCGGCGGTGGTTTCTGCGGTATTTGGTTGAGCGTAAGCGGGAAAATGGATCAGCGCTGCGGTGGCCGCGCTCATCAGAATCAAAGATCTGATCTTCATGGATATCCCCTGTTGCTGTCTGTTGATCTCTCCCTTTGCGGAAATCAGCCCGAATCCCGCGTTTCAGGTATCACGCCCATTTAGATTGAAAACTAACTGTTAGGCGCAGGGCGCACAAGATTATAAAGTTGCGCGGAACATTGCATTTTTGTTGGGAACAATTTTACCGGACGAAGATGCCCAGAAAGAACCTCAATTTGACCCTTGCAACGCCCTTTTCCGATCCCATATCAGCAGTGTCGGCTGCTCGGGCTTTGAGCGCTCGGATATAAAGCATGCCCCCCAAGCCCCTTCGGGTGCTTCTTCGGGCAGCCGGCATCTTCCCTCCCCTGTTTATTCGCGCCACGCTGGAGCCTCAACATTCCAGTGAGGGCTTCCATGCGTCTTGAAAATCGAGTCGCCATTGTGACCGGTGCAGGTTCCGGCATCGGCCTTGCGACCGCGCATCTGTTCGCCGCCGAAGGGGCGCGCGTGCTGGCCGTCGATCTGCCGGGCAAGGGGCTTGCCAAAGCTCATGAAGATCACGCCGCCATCGCCTGTTTTGAAAAAAGCGTGGAGGATGTGGATGCGCACACCGCCATAGTGGGCGAGGCAATCGCCCGTTTCGGCCAGATCGACATTGTGATGAACAATGCCGGGATTGCCACCAATGCGCGCGTCGAAGATACCACGCAGGCTGATTGGGACCGCACGATCGCGGTCAATCTCACCGCGCAGTTTCGCCTTTGTCAGGCAGCCATTCCCCATTTACGCAAAAGCGCCGCGGGACGAATTATCAATGTTGCATCAGTCATGGCGGAAGGAACCGATTACGGCTTGGCGGCCTATTGCGCATCCAAAGCAGGCGTTGCGGGGCTTACGCGCACATTGGCGCTTGAACTGGGCAAGTTCGGCATCACTGCGAACTATCTCGAACCCGGCGCCATCAAAACCGGCATGACGAGCGGGTTGTGGGATTCGCGGCCTGACATTGCCGACGTTTGGGCCAGAAAAGCGGCCCTGCGCCGCTTGGGCCAACCTTTGGATCTGGCGCGGGGGGCACTGTTCCTCGCATCCGACGATGGCGGTTTTGTCACCGGCCACGGCCTTGTTATCGATGGCGGGCTGACGTTGCGCGTATGACCGGCAACGTCAGATCAGTTTTTTCATGTTTGCGGCCATCTGCCCGAACAACCCGCCCACGGTGCCGGTGAGCACGCAGATCGCGGTGCCGACCAGCAGCGCGACCAAAGGGGTTTGGCGAAAGACGACCGCAAGTGCGATGCCGATGAGGCCGCAGGTGCCGCCTGCGAGTGCGCCGCCAAAGGCGCTGGCGCCCCAGCCGCGCGCGCTATCCACCCCGTAGAGATAACCGGCGATGGCCGAAATCATCATGCCGCCGAACATGAACACATGCAGCTCAACCCACGGCACAAAATGGCCGGTCACCACCAGAACGCCTTGCAGGGCGATGCCGACAAGCGTGGCGCGTTCAAGGGTCTTGCGATCGAGGCGTTGAAGATAGGTCAGGGTTTTAATCCGCAGATGGTGGATCATCTTTGCCAGCCTGTCACTCCAGTCAACCCGGCCAACAATCCCGGCCCGTCAGCCGCCTGCCTTGCGCAAGCTTGCCCATGACGCATCGGTAACCCCTCTGCCCTTGCAGGGCGCGCTACAGTTCTCTATGGGAAAATTGCCTCGTATGACCGGATTCTGAAATACCGATGATTGAAATCGAGGGTCTGACAAAACGCTTCGGCCCGTTCGTGGCGGTTGCCGGAATCGATCTCTTTGTCGGCAAGGGCGAAGTGCTCGGCTTTCTTGGCCCCAATGGCGCGGGCAAATCCACCACCATGAAAATGGTCACGGGCTATCTTTCGCCCAGCGCAGGGCGCGTGGCGATTCAAGGCCATGACATTGAAACCGATGGTGCAGCCGCCCGGATGCGGATCGGTTATCTGCCCGAAGGCGCGCCGGCTTATGGCGACATGACCCCGCGGCAGTTTCTTGCCTTCATCGCGCAAGTGCGCGGGCTCCGAGGGGCCGATGGCCACGCCCGCATTGCCGATACGGTGGCCAAATGCGATCTCGATCCGGTGCTCGACCAGCCTATCGAAACTCTGTCCAAAGGGTTTCGGCGGCGCGTGGGGCTGGCGCAGGCGATTCTGCACGATCCGCCGGTGCTGATTTTGGATGAGCCGACAGATGGGCTCGATCCCAACCAGAAACATGCGGTGCGCACGCTGATCCGCGCCATGGCGCCGCAAAAGGCGATTATCGTTTCCACCCATTTGCTGGAAGAGGTGGAGGCGATTTGTACCCGCGCCGTCATCATCGACCGGGGCCGTGTGGTGGCCGATGGCTCGCCGCAGGATTTGCTCGCACGCTCCCGTCACCACAACGCGGTCACCCTGATGGTGCCCAGCGCGGAAGCGGCGGCGGTAACCACACGGCTCAAGGCGCTGCACAATTGCGCAGGTGTGGAAGAACAGGCAGCGCCCGGTGGTTTCAGCGTACTGACCGCCTTTCCCAAAAGCGGCGCATTGCTGATTGAAGATGTTAGCGCGCTGGCCCGCGTGCAGAACTGGAACGTGAAAGAGCTGTTCGCCGAAGCTGGCCGCCTTGACGACGTTTTCCGCGCCATCACCACGCAGGATACCACCCGCGCGCGCGAGGCCCGGGCATGAACCAGCTTTGGCCCATCTTCAAGCGGGAATTCACCGCCTATTTTGCGACCCCGCTGGCCTATGTGTTTATCGTGATCTTTCTCTTCGCGATGGGGGCTTTCACTTTTTATATCGGGCGGTTTTACGATAACGGGATCGCCGATCTTTCGGCGTTCTTTGGCTATCATGCCTGGCTTTATCTGTTTCTCGTCTCGGCCATTGCGATGCGGCTGTGGGCGGAGGAACGGCGCACGGGCACGATGGAATTGCTGCTCACTTTGCCGATCCCGATCTGGGCGGCGGTGGTGGGGAAATTTCTGGCCGCCTGGGCGTTCACCGGCGCGGCGCTGGCTCTGACCTTTCCGATCTGGATCACGGTCAATTATCTGGGCAACCCCGACAATGGCGTGATCCTTGCGAGTTATCTCGGCAGTTTTCTGATGGCGGGCAGCTATCTTGCGATTGGCGCCTGTATTTCGGCCACCACCAACAATCAGGTGATTGCCTTTGTGGTGAGTGTGGTCGTCTGCTTTCTGTTCACCGTGTCGGGCGCGCCGATGGTGATTGATGTCTTTCAGGCCTGGGCGCCGTTGGTGCTGGTCAATGCGGTGTCG
>DATJDE010000040.1:0-2394 GCA_035497595.1 Rhizomicrobium sp.
CCGACAAACTCTTCAACGCAGGCCTCGAAGGCAACGCAAGACGCGCAATCGATTTTTTGGAAGGCGATAAGATCAACGCGCCCGCGCTAAAAACCCTCATCCGCGCCGCCATTGCGCATAATCAGAGCAAGGCAAAGAAAAAACACCTACCCGCGCAAAAACACCCAAAAGTAAAAAATAATAGCGCGGCAATTCGCCAAAGCTGAGTACCGCTTGTTCTTGAATTGCGCCTTTACCCTCCCCTTGAGGTAGGGTCGAAAAATCCGTTTGGATTTTTCGGGGAGGGGTGAGTGGCTGCCCGGGAGCAACCTCTCCCCGAATTTTGCTTCGTAAATTTCCGATGTCGGTACGCCGCCGCTACCCCACCCTCAATCGCGCGTCACGACAATTGAGGTTCACAATCCAGCCTAGCCCTTAGCGGCCCCCGGCTGAATCCTGTCGGCGCGAAAGAACATCCCCATCTGCAAACTGCGCCCGATGTTCTGGGAGCGGGCGATAAACGCCTCCGCCGCATCGGCTGGGCAGACTTCGTGCGCGGTTTCGGCAAACAGCTCCAGCCAGCGTTCAAAATACTTTGGCGTCACAGTTTTCAGCCGCATATGGGCGACCATGGGATTGCCCTTGAACCGCCCGCTCATCAGCATCACCGACGACCAGAAATCACACATCTTTTGCAGATGCACGTCCCAATTGTCCCCGATCGCACGGTCAAACACCGGCCCCAACATCGGGTCGGGCCGAACCTTGCCGTAGAATGTATGGACCAGCGTCTTGATCATCGCCTCGTCCACGCCTGTTTCGTCGATCATGTTTTGCACAATCCCTGCCCTGCGCTCGGCGGCTGACATTTCGGTGGTCATGGGCTCACAAAGAGGTATTTCAGATACATATTTATGCACCCCTCACCCGCCCGGCAAGTGGAAATCCTCGTTTGGGGCATCACGCCGCGCGGCTGCCCAGCAAGCGCTGCATCCGCTGCATCGCCGCCGGGTTGGAAATGAGGTCGGCGAGGGTGTATTTGTTCAACACGGCCATGAAGGCGGCCAGCGCCTCCTCCAGCGGCCCGCGCAGGCCACATACCGGGGACACCAGGCACTGGTTACGCTCCCGGTCGAAACATTCCACCAGCGCCATACTGTCTTCTGTGCTGCGGACGACCGCGCCCAGATTGATTCGCCGGGGGGGCCGGGCAAGCCTCAGCCCCCCTCCCCGCCCCCGTAAACTCTCGATAAACCCTTGCTGCGCAATGGTTTGCGCTACCTTCATCAAGTGATTGCGCGAAACATTATAGCGTCGCGCCACCTCTTCGATGGTGTGCAGCTCATCCGGTTCCAGCGCCAGCAGCATCAGCAGACGCAAGGCGTAGTCGGTATGCAAAGTCAGCCGCATAAGGCATTTCCTCTTCCCAACCGCCGCAAAGCCGCAGCTAATAGATGTATACGACTTACCACTTATGCGGTTCAATACGCTCGGGGAGGACACATGCATGCCGACCGTGCAAATCAAACGAATTTACGCCGCCCCAGCGGCGGGTGATGGACTGCGCATCCTGGTGGACCGGATTTGGCCGCGCGGTCTCAGCAAACAAAAGGCCGCGCTCGACTATTGGCAAAAAGACATCGCGCCCAGCACCGCCTTGCGCAAATGGTTCGCCCACAAGCCTGAACGCTGGGCCGAGTTCCGCCACCGCTATGCCGAGGAACTGGCCGCAAACCCGGCTTTGGCCGAGTTGAAGGCGCGCATGAAAAACCGCCACGCAACCCTGCTCTATGGCGCGCGTGATACTGAACACAACCAGGCCGTGGTTCTTGCAGACGTCCTCAGCGGTCACGGCAAATAATGCGCTGAAGTGCGGCCACGCCATCGCTCAGCGCAGCGGGGCCGGGTTGCAGGATCAACGCGGACTTCACCTCATGCAATCGGCCGTTGCGCACAGCGGGAATGGCAGCAAAGCCTGGCCGCGCCGCCAGCATCGCCGGGTTGAACTTTTTTCCGCACCATGAGGCGATAATAATATCCGGCGCGCGGTCGATCACCTCCTGCGCCGTCACAATGCGATCCTTTGCCGATTTCTGCGTGGCCCGATCGGCAAAAACATCTTCGCCCCCGGCAATCCGCACCAGTTCGCACACCCATGCGATGCCCGAAATCATCGGCACATCCCATTCCTCGAAATAAACTCTGGGGCGGGTTTGCATCTTTGCCGCCGCAGCCTCCACCCGCTCAAGATTGGCAGACAGCTCAGCGCACACTGCGGCAGCCTTTGCGCCAGCGCCCACCAACGCCCCCAGCGTGCGTATCATGTCGAAAATTTCGGCGATGCTGCGCTGATTGAAGGCGTGCACTGTCACACCATGGCGGATCAGCTCGGCCACAATATCGGCCTGCATATCC
>DATJDE010000041.1:0-9153 GCA_035497595.1 Rhizomicrobium sp.
ACTTATGTCATAAGGACACATCAATCATATTTTTTATGAATGTCTATCTTTTTGATTTATAATGGAAAAATATGCTTCTGGTGCATGTCATTGATATCCAGTAGGTCTCATTCAATGTTCAATTTGGCATCAAACAAGGACACTGCCAGCGATGACTGGCGCCGAGCGATCGAGACGAAACCGAATTCAGCGGGCGACGTGACGCTTGATACGCGGATATGTGTGAGGGCATTGGCATGAACATCGACACCAATCTGCTGCTCTATTTCGTTGCGGTTGGCGAAGAGCTGTCTTTTCGCAAGGCAGCCGACCGGCTGAACATTGCGCAACCCTGGCTATCGCGGCAGATCCGCAAACTCGAAGAGCAACTCGGATTTGATTTGTTCGTCCGAACAACACGGCATGTCGAAGTGACAGAGCGTGGCGCGCGCCTGCTTGAACGGGCGCGTATTCTGGCCCGCGAAGTGGCCGCGACCCGGACATTGGCCAAAAGCCTGACGCGCGAACATCCCGATAAGCTTCGTCTCGGCGTTCCGTTTTATGGTCTTTATGTCAACGAACGCATTGCACTGTTCGATACGTTCACAGACCGTCACCCCACCATCAAGCTTGATATCCGCACCGGCCTTTCAGCACAGCTTCAGACTGATCTGCTGAACGGAGAAATCGATGCCAGCTTTTCCGCAGGCTCAATCGACGAGAGCGCCCTGGATATTCTTATGATTTGCGTGGGCGGTGTCGAAATCATGATGCATGACAGCGATGCGCTGGCCGCGAAAGATGAACTGTCGCCGGGCGATCTTGATGGCTGTGTTGCATCGGTCTTCCCGCGGCCATCCAATCCCGGGCTTTATGATCAACTGTTTAGCGCGTTTCAGGGACGGGCATCGCGCTTTGTAGAATATTCCAACATCAGCTTTACCCGACGCCTCGAGGAACTGGGCTCGTTGACAGCAGTGCCTTCGTGGTCCCCCATCCTTGGTACGGGCTCGGTTCGGCGGCGGCTACCTGCCTGCGGGGAGGCAATAAAATTCCAGCTATTGCGGCGCAGGGGCGTGCAAGCGAAATCGCTGGACCTTTTCTGGCAAACCGCACGCGATCTGTTTGCACGAACCTGATGTAGGCAGGCTGCCAACCGATTTCGTCCTAATAGACGATACTGTTCGTATTGGACCGGCACGAAACATGGCCCCTAATCTGAACATCCATAACGGCGCATAAAAGCGCTGATACAGCAGGGCCAGGAAAACATGACAGATCGCACGCATGATGGCGCCGCCCATTCGGCCGCCACCTCGGCCCATACAACCGCAATACCCTGGCCAATCCGAAAATCGGTTCTGCTGCTGACAGCAATTTATACGGCAAATTTCCTCGATCGGCAGATTATCAATATTCTCGCAGAGCCGATCAAAAGAGACCTCGATCTTTCGGATACACAGCTTGGCCTGTTGACCGGCATTGCGTTTGCCGCAATTTACGCAGCGTTGCTTTTGCCGGCAGCACGGCTGACCGAACATTTTCATCGCCCCCGCTTGCTGGGGGTTGCCGTTATCGCCTGGAGCGCCTGCACGGCACTTTGTGGCGTTGTAAACAGCTTCTTCTATTTGGTTCTGGCCCGCATCGGCGTGGGGATTGGAGAAGCAACCTGCACGCCGACCGCACATTCTCTCATTTCAGACTATGTTCCGCTTCATCAGCGCGCATCGGCAATCTCGCTCTATTCGCTCGGCGTTCCCCTTGGCGCGCTGCTGGGTATGGCTGTCGGCGGAATTGTTGTCGATGCTTATGGTTGGCGGCAAGCATTTCTGATTGCGGGCCTGCCGGGCGTGGTGCTTGGGCTATTGGCCTTTGCATTTCTTCCTGAACCGCGCGCCGCCAAACACAGCATCGTTGCCGCGCAAGTTGTTCCACCCTTGCGCACGGTTCTGGCCGAGCTTTCGCAGAAGCGGTCTTTTCTTTGGTTGATGGTCGCATCGTGCCTGGTCGGTGTTGTCAGTTTTGGGCAACAGGCATTCATGGCGTCGTACTTTTTGAGGGCGCATGGCGCTGCGTTAACCCACTGGGGCACAGTCATTCAGGATGCGTCCGGCATTTCGCTTGGGCCAATCGCTCTTGTCGGCATTTTTTATGGTGTGAGTGCGGGCCTTTTTGCCATGGCTGGTATTCATGTGGGCGGCAAACTTGCCGACCGGTTTGGCGCTAAAGATCTAAAAGCGATGATGACCATTCCGGCCTGGGCTTGCCTGCTTAGCATTCCGCTGTTTCTAGGCGTGATTTTCGTCAGCAGTGCGGCATTGGCCATTTCACTCATGGCGGCGCATGCATTCAGTATGGGGCTGACGCTTGCGCCAAAGTCCACAAGCATTCTCGGCCTTGTGGGCGTTCGCAGCCGTGCAACGGCTGCCTCGCTGCCTCTATTTGCTTCCACACTGGTCGGGCTTGGGTTTGGGCCATTGCTGGTTGGCATGTTGAGCGATGTCTACGCCCAGCTTGGAGACGCCAACCAGATCGATGGCCTGCGCCACGCGCTTGCAACGCTTTATGCCCTGATGCTTCCCGGCGCTGTGGCGCTGTTTGCTGCCTCTCGCCACTATCGCAGGGAATTTGTCGGCTAGCTGCCGAACGCAAAGGCTACCGCGAACGCGGCATGCCCATGCCAAATGACCGACAGGGCAAAGCACGTGCTTTGCCCTGTTTTTCTCTCAGAAATGGCTCTAGCCGCCCAAGCCTACGCTGATCTTGGCGAACGGCCCGTGGAAGATGACGTTTTCCTTCGTCTTGCTGTCGAGGCCACCATCCATCGCGCCGAAGAAGAAGTCTGCCCGGTAGCCGAAGCTGACTTTGGCGTTGGCGCGTTGCAATGTCAGCCCGGCGAAGCCTCCGACGTTGGGCACGATGACGGATTTGGAGCGGGCGAAGGCGCCATGCGCGGTGGTATGATCGGTGAGCGGCGGCGGTAAGGCGAAGGGGCTGCCGTGGAAATATCGGCTGGAAGAGCTGTATGCACCGTGAGCCTTGGTTCTGCCGAACAACAAAGCGGCGTTGGCGCCCCAATCGAAATCCAGCACCGTGCTGTCCGGCTGGCCGGCGATGGGCGCCGAAGCGTTCCAGGCGATGGCGGGGCCGATGCCACGGAAATTGCGCTCGGCCTCCAGCGTCGCGACGTAAGAGTGGTGGTGCGCGCCTGGATCGTTGATAAAGGCTTGCGTTGAATAATGCGGGTCGGGGAAGGATTTGAAACCGATGTTGGATTTTGACTGGAACTGCGCGATGCGCACGCCCAATCCAATCGACGATGCGCTGTTGCGACCGAACGAACCGAGGCCGACATCTTTTCCTGCCATGAAATCGAGCACGGCATGGCTTTGCTTGATCGCCGCATCAGCGCGGTTGAAGCGCGTCACTTTTCTGGTTGTGAATGCGTGATGACCCCATATTGGGTCGTCGTATTTCCAGGTTTTCTGAACAAGGTTTGTCGTCGTCTGTTGATGCAGCGCTTTCTTTCCGTTGCTGCGGCCATAGCGGATGGCGGCGGACAGCGCCCAGTCGGAACCGGTGGGCGCAAAGGTGATCTTTCCTTCGCCGCCGAAACCGTAACGCGGTAGCCTTTGGGCGGTCAGCGGGGAGACGGCGTTGAAAGGCGCCGTCTCATGCGTAAGGACAAAACCGGGCGCGAAGACGGTCTGGCTTGTGTCGATCCGTTCGAGTTGCCCGCCCAGTTCTATCCAGACCGTTGGCCGATCGCTATCTTCTGCGGCGTGGGCGCTCTGCCCGATCACCGAAGTGAGCAAGGCAAACGCCGAGGCTGTGGTCAGCAAGTGCCAGCGCAGATCGTGCCCGTTGTGGCACGTGTTGATCAATTCGCTCATTGTGTATTTCCCCCCTTTTCCACATTTGTCATTCCCGGCCGCACAGCGCGTGCGCGCTGTGCGGGGAAAGGAAGTCTGGTGGAAAAATTGTGTCGTGTGTTGGACGCCTGGATTCCCTTCCCTCGCGCCGCTGGCGCGGCACTCGCCGGGAATGACTGGTTTTGGGTGAATGTTTTTCTCATCGCGCTCACCAGTTCTTCGTGACACGCAGACCGATCAATTTTGGATCGGTCAGGAACACGTTTGTCGTCAGGCCGGAATCATCGCTGTTGAGGAATGCGCCGGTAATCGCGGTGGTGTTGAACACATTCTTCATGAAGGCCATAGCCTGCCAGCCGCTTTGATTGGTGAGGATCACGGTCAAGTTCACGTTCGAATAGCCGTGCAACCGGTTGTATGCGTGATCGTCGAACACGCGCCACCAGGAATTGGACTGCCAGTAAAAGTCGCCGCGCAAGGTGGCCGCCCAATCGGCCGAGATCGGCAGGCTGTATTGCGCACCCGCAGACAGCGTCCATGGCGGGGCGTTGGGCAGCATATTGCCGCTGACATCCTTTTCGATGCCCTGACCGTTGTTGGGAACGGTGGAGGGATCGAAACCGGGATAGCCGGGGACGACGGGGGTGTTAAAAAACGCATCGGTTGCAGGCACGGGAATCTGATATGGCTTTCCCGTCAGTGGGTCGTTGCCATCGACATAGGCTACGCCGCAAGCGAGCGGCGCGGGACTGCCTTGGGCATTGTTATATGTATTTCCGAGTTTGATGATCCATGGAATTTCGGACACCGGGAAAATGCAGTTGGACGCCTGAGTGGCGAAGGGCTTCATCACCATGTAATTCGGATCGCCTGCCGTGCGGTCCATCAGGTCGATGACCTTTTGGCCTTTTGCGAGGCGCGCATCTTCATAACCGCCCGACATGTTGAACCTGAGGCCTGGGATGGGCTCCCACGTCGCCTCGATCTCCGCGCCTTTGACATGGGCGTTGAAATTGCGATTGACCGCGGTGCGATCGACGATTTCCGAGATCTGGTAGTTGCTATAGTTGTAATAGAACGCGCCAGCGTTCACCGTCATCGCGCCGTCCAGCAAGGTATTCTTGGAACCCAGTTCAAAGGCGTCGATATATTCCGGCTTGAAGGTCAGCGGATGAGTTGGGTTGGGGTTGTTCCCCAAACCGCCATACAACAGCAGCACCGCGCCCGGCGGGTTGGCACCGCCAGCCTTGTAACCATGGGCGAAGGAGGCAAACAGCAATGTCTGGTCTGTGAAAGACAGGTCTGGCGTCCAGTTGATGTTCGCCCGGCCGGTGATCGCATCCCATTGCTGATCGACCACACCCAACGATCCATAACCCCAGCCATCTGCGAGAAATTCGCTGGGGATCATGGTGAAATGTTTGCGATCCTGCGTCCAGCGCAAGCCGCCGGTGAGTTTGATGTCGCTGGTGAGGTTGTAATAGGCCTCGCCGAAGGCGGCATAGGAATTGAGAACGTACGGATTCTTGCTGAGGAAGTAATTATGCGCCTCCCCTGTCAGGCTGGTGATCGGGTTTGGATCAATCGAGACACACGCGTTGAGGTTGGTTGAACCACCGCCAAGCGCCGGATCGTGCAGGCGATAGCCGCCATAGCGGCCCAGACATTCATGGTTATCCGAAACACCCGGCTGCCAAGGCGCGCGTGTGAGCTGGCCGCTACCGTCGCGACCACCTTCGCCCCAGGCATAAGCGGTCAGCGAATTGATGAAGACATAATAATCCTCATGCGTTTCGTAATGCAGATAGCTGCCGCCGACGCTGAAATTGAACGGCCCATCGAAATGCGACGCCAAGCGGAATTCCTGGCTTGCCTGCCAGGATTTTGCCGTCACCAGATCCTGCGCCAACAGCTTGTCGCTGCAGCCCAATTGCGGATCGCAGAACACGCCGTTCGCATCGATGAAATCGCCCTGTTTCGGTTTAAAAACGCCCGAGACGGTATTGAAGCGGTTATAATCCTGTGTCGCCCAGAGAAAATCGTTATTGAAGGCCGTTTGCGAGGTGAAGGTCAGCGCAGGGGTCAGCGTGTAGTCGGTGTTCCATTCCACGACATCGCTTTTGACCTTATATCCCGGCTCGATCTGCGATTGCATGACGCGAAGATTGGTGGACTGCACGGTCGAGGCATACGGATTTATATCCGTCATCATGTTCATGAACTGGGGACCGAGATAGTACGGCAGTGAAAACCCGTTCGGCACCTGAAACGCTTCCGGTGAATAGAGCGACGCGCGCTCGCAGCCCTGGCTGAGATAGCCGCCCATGTTGAAGACACCACCGGAGACCAGAACATTCTCGCCGCCAACCGAGGCCGGAATGGGGTCGGTTTTGCAGAGCTGTTTGGAGCTGCGCAAACGATCATCGTTTTCGGAGAAATGCTCCCAGATCAAGTAGGACTGGATAGATTGAACGGGTTTGAACCCAATGGTCGCACGCCCAGACCACAGGTTCCGGCCGTCGGTTCGTTCGTTTGAAGTTTCGTTGAACGAGAAGCCCTGGCGCTTGGTCCATTGGCCTGCAAGGCGTAAGTCCAGCCAATCATCCACGATGGGGATGTTGACCATCGCTTCAAACCGGCGCTGCTGGAAATTGCCGATTTCGGCAGAGGCCATTGCTTCAAACTGATCGGTCGGCTTGGCGGAGGTAATGTTCACCACGCCAGCCGTCGCGTTACGGCCATACAGCGTGCCTTGTGGGCCACGCAGCACCTGCACCTGGGCGACGTCGAAGAATTCCTGCTCGAAGAAGTGGTTGCGGATGAAGGGAACGTCGTTGAAGGCGACAGCCACCGCCGGATCGGTGGTCACCGAGATGGCCTGTGTGCCAATGCCGCGCAGCTGAATGCTGTAGCCCGCGAAATTGGTTTTGGTGAAGGTCATATTGGGGACCTGTTTGATCAGGTCCGGCCCACCGGCGGTCTGGCTAGAGGTCAATTGCTCCTGGCTGAGCGCGGTGATGGAAATGGGGATGGATTGCACGTCACCGCCACCGAGTTTGGACGAGGTGACGGTGACGGTTTCAACACTCGCGCGCGGCGCGGGCGTTGCCTGCGCCAGTTGCACCGGGGATATGCTGATCCGCTCGCTGGCGGATGAGCGATCGCGGACGATGCCGATTTCGCCCGAACCGTTGCGGAAATCCGAAAGGCCCGTTCCACTGAGGATATGAGATAGCGCATCGCCATTGCTCAAATTGCCTTTGACGCCCCGGCTTTTAGCCCCGCGCACGGCATCGGGCGAATACATCAGCGTGATGCCAGATTGCTTGATATAGGCATCAAGAGCGTTCTTCAGATCCCCGCTGGGGATATTGAAGTTACCGGCATGGGCGACAGTGGCCATGCTCATGCAGGCCGAAGCAAGCAAAACCGTGTGGAAGTGTTTTAGGTATTTCATGGTCCCCCCTCTTGGCGCGGGCTACCCGCGCCGGTAAAGCGTTCAGTGCGAGATTGAGATGACTTGGCCTTGCGTTTCGACGCGCAGGCCAAGAACATGGCGTGTCAGGTTAGAAAATCCTGCGATTCCGTTGATCGGGAAGGTTCCTGCCACTTTCAACGCGGCGACAGATGGATCAGCAATCACGATCTGGTTGTGATTGTAGCGATTGAATTCGGCCGCTGCTTCGCCCAGCGTGACATTGTCGAACACCAGCATCCCGCGGCGCCAAGCCAAATCGCCATTCGGATTGGTTTCTACATTGCGCGCAACCGATATGCCTTGCAGCGTGGCGACGGCGATATCTCCGGCATTGAGTACGGGAGCCTTTTCTGCATCGCCCATCTGAACCCGCCCCTCATACACCGCAACGCGCACGCGATCAGCGTTCTGCCGCACAACGAACCGGGTGCCGAGGTCGATAATGCGCTGGCCTTGCGCGGTGACAATGAACGGGCGTGCATCATCATGGGTGATGCGGAAATAAGCCTCCCCCTTGTCGAGCCAGACTTCCCGGCGATCACGGCGGTTGGAGATGCGCAGCACCGTATCGGTGTTGAGTTCGATCTGCGACCCATCGGCAAGACGCAAGGTTTCCTGACCGCCGACGGCGGTGGAATAGGTTGTTATGGTGTCGCCAGCAGCGAAATAGGCCCCGCCCGCGCCCAGCAGAGCAACGACCGCAAGCACCGCCGCAAGCCGCGAGAAAAGGCGCAGCCAGTTTCTATCGGCCAGCTTGCGCGGCGCAGCACCACGCAAGGCAACAAGGCGGCCAGTGCGTTGCCAACTGGAGTTGAGACGCACAAAAGCGACGCGGTGGGCAATGTCTTCAGCCAGCCAGGCCTCCAGTTCGGTCTGATCGGCCTCGCGCCACTCGCCGAAATGCCGGTGGGCAATCCAAGCGGCAGCCTTTGTCTCAATGTCTCGCGCAAGCATCATGTCGACCGCCGGATGTTGCTGGGCTCGCCATGCAGAATGTCGGCGAGTGCGCAGATGCCCTGGGTCAGATAGCTCGACACCGTGACTTCGCTGATGCCCAGGCGTTGCGCGATCTGCCCGCGCGAAAAGCCTTCGATGCGGGCCAACACCACCACTTCACGGCAGCGCGGCGAAAGCCGGTCCAACGCCGCTTGCAAGCGCCGCAATTCATCACGTGCGATCACGATGCGCTCGGGGCCGGGTGCGTCAAGCGCAACGCCCAGCGTTTCCAGATCGGCGGCGGATTCGATGGGCACCACCTGTTCATGGCGCACCCGGTCGATCAGCAGATTGCGGGCCGTGGCCAGCAGGAACTGGCGGGGCTTCTCGGGGATATTGCTGAGCGCCGCCTGGTAGACACGGACATAGGCTTCCTGCCGAAGATCCGGCAGATCGCTTCTGTTGCGCCAATTATGTTCCAGATATTGCATCAACAACGCCTCGAGCGGCAAAATTTCCCGATCGAACCAGGCATCCAGGCGCGCAGAAGGGCTATCGGTTGTCATATCCGACTGCGTCCTGTCCGCGGTGCCGCGATGGCTATCTGCTTTTTCGACCATTTCCCCCCATCCAATCTGGGCCTGCCCGGCCTCAGCTTGGGGCTTAGTCATATGGACGGGCCAGAGGGGAGAAGTTAGGTGGTCAAATACAAAATAAATTTCCGCGCAAGTATGTTGCGTGAGACAAAAAAAAGACGGCGGGGTAAACCGCCGTCTTTTATGCAGACTTCATTTCGGCTGTTAGCCGCCCAAGCCTATACTGATAGTTGCAAAAGGACCGTGGAAGCTGGTGGTGCCCACATCTCGCACGGCGATACCGCCATCCATC
>DATJDE010000042.1:0-5321 GCA_035497595.1 Rhizomicrobium sp.
ATTGTGCATTATTCGACGCCGTAGTTTTCTTCAGTTCGGACCAACTGAGGGAGAACCTGTCGCTCTCCCTCTTTTTTTATGCGCGGATTGCGGCGGCGAGCGCCAGAACGTGGCGAGCCTGCACCAGATGGGGTTGGTCGAGCATCTTGCCATCCAGCGCGGCGACGCCTGCGCCGGACGCAAACGCTTCGACCACGCGTTTGGCGTGGGCGATATCGACCTCTGACGGGGTGAAGGCGGCGTTGATGATGGGCACCTGATCGGGGTGGATGGCGAGCATGCCGGTGAAGCCTTCGCGCTGGGCGGCGCGGGCGGTGCGTTCGAGCCCTGCGGAATCGCGGAAATCGGCGTGCAGGGTTTCGATGGCGGCGACGCCTGCGGCTTTGGCCGCGATCAGGACCTGCGAACGGACCATTTTATAGGTGAAGAGGAATTCACCCGCGTCATCGCGGTTAGTGGCGGCGCCGAGCGCGGCGGCAAGATCTTCCGCGCCCCAGCTTAACGCGGCGAGGCGCGGTGGGGGGCTGCGATACTCCGCCAGCGACATGACCGCGATGGGTGTTTCGGTGGCCACGGGCAAGGTTTTGATGGCGCCGATGGGAAGGCCTGCGCTTGTTTCGGCAGCAGACAGATCGCGGTCGAGTTGGCGCAGCGTTTCTGGGCTGTCGGGCTTGGGAAGCACGACGCCATCGGGGCGGGCGGAGATGATGGCGGCGAGATCGGCCGCGTAATCCGGCGAGCCGAGCGGATTGATGCGGACCCAGAGGGCGGCGCGGGATTTGCGCGCAGCGACGAAGCTGTGGGCGAGTTTGCGCGCCAGAGGGCGGTTTTGCGGGGCCACTGCGTCTTCGAGATCGAGGATCAGTGCATCGGCTTGTGTGGTGATGGCTTTGGCGAGTTTCTTTTCGCTGTCGGCGGGGACGAAGAGGAAGGAGCGTGTGATCACGATGGGGCCACCTCGGTATTGGGCGCCGGGGTTTTCAGCATCAGGGCCGAGCGTTTGCAGCTGGCCACCACTTCGCCGCGCTGGTTGATGGCGCGGTGGAGGAACAGAACGATGCCTTGTGTGGGGCGGGATTTGGACTCGCGCTTTTCCAGCACTTCGGTTTCGACATGCAGCGTATCGCCGTGGAAAACCGGCTTGGGGAAGCGCACCTCATCCATGCCGAGATTGGCGACAGTGGTGCCCAGCGTCGTTTCGCCCACCGAAATGCCGATCATCAGACCGAGTGTGAACAGCGAATTGACGATGCGGGCGCCGAATTCGGTTTGCTTGGCATATTCCTCATCGAGATGAAGCTGGGCGGGGTTATGGGTCATGGCGGTGAAGAAGACGTTGTCGGCCTCTGTCACCGTGCGGCGGATTGGGTGGTGGAAGGTTTGGCCGAGTTGGAATTGGTCGAAATAGAGTCCGGGCATGGGGCACCTTGAAATTTTGGGGAGTTTAACTTTGGGCGGTGGGTGTAGCGAGAGCGTTTGATGGTGGACGTTGCGGTTTGAATTGGCACCTGGGTTGTTCATACGCTGACACTATGAACTCCCTCAGCGCTTTGCGCCTCGCCGGGAATGACAGGGAGGTGGGAGGGAGGGTTAGTAGGATTTTGGTAGGCCCAATACGTTTTCGGCGATGTACGAAAGAATGAGTTGTTCTGTTACTGGGGCGATGCGGGGGAGCATGGATTCTCTGAATAGACGTTCGACCTGGAATTCTTTGGCATAGCCCATGCCGCCATGGGTCATCACGCTTCTGGTACAGGCGTCGAAGGCGGCGCGGGCGGCGAGCAACTTGGCGGCGTTGGCTTCGGCGCCGCAGGGCTGTTTGGCATCGTAGAGGGCGGCGGCGCGCAGGCACATCCACCAGGCGCTTTCCAGATAGGCCCAGCTTTCGGCCAGCGGATGCTGGATGCCCTGATTTTGGCCGATGGGGCGGCCGAAGACCACGCGCTCTTTGGCGTAAGAAGCCGCGCGGTGGAGCGCATCACGGCCCAGGCCGATGGCTTCAGACCCGATCAGGATGCGTTCCGGATTTAAGCTATCGAGCAGGTAGCGGAAGCCTTTGCCTTCTTCGCCGATGCGGTCTTCTTCCGGCACGGGCAGGTCGTCGATGAAGACGGCGTTGGAATCCACCGCGGCGCGGCCCATTTTGGGGATGCGGCGGACTTCGATCTTTGTGCGGTCGAGGTCTGTGTAGAACAGGGTCATCCCATCGGTCGGGCGTTTGCAGTCTGCTTTTGGGGTGGTGCGGGTGAGGAGGAGGATTTTGTCGGCGACCTGGGCTGT
This sequence comes from Rhizomicrobium sp., assembly GCA_035497595.1. GTDB lineage: Bacteria > Pseudomonadota > Alphaproteobacteria > Micropepsales > Micropepsaceae > Rhizomicrobium. The sequence continues at coordinate 2,281 of DATJDE010000042.1, forward strand.
GGTTGTCCAGATTTTGCGGCCTGTGATGGCGTAGCCGTTGCCGGTTCTGCGGGCGAAGGTTTCGATGCTGGTGGTATCGAGACCCGCATCTGGTTCGGTGACGCCGAAACAGGCTTTTTGTTCGCCGCGGATCAGCGGTGGGAGAAACCTTGCTTTCTGCGCCTGCGTTCCGTGGACCACGATGGCGTGGGGGCCGAAAATGTTGAGGTGGATGGCGGAAGCCGCCGCGTAACCACCGCCTCCGCGGCCCACCGTGTGCATCAGGATGGCGGCCTCTGTGATGCCGAGGCCTGCGCCGCCATAGTCTGGCGGCATGGTGATACCGAGCCAGCCGCCTTCGGCCATGGCTTTGTGGAATTCGTGGGGGAAGCGGGCTTCCTCATCGGCTGCGGACCAGTAGCTATCGTCGAAGCGGGCGCAGATTTTGGCGGCGCTGTCTTCGATGGCGCGGTGCTGTTCGGTAAAGGCGATGTCCACTTGTTCCCTCGAATATCCTTTGAAGTCAAAGCATTATGCGGCATGCGCACGGGCACGTAGCGCAAGGCAGGATAGCCCCATGGAACGGTTGCGCGCGAGGGCGCACCGATTATGATGGGTGGATAACAGGAAACGCCTCGCAGTCGCTCAAAACATATGCGTCCCGCCAGCTGTTTTGCGGAGAAACGCAAAAAGCGAATGCGGCCATGGAGATGCGTAGCGTCGATGAGTCAAAACGCGGCTGAGGGGCTGGCGACAGTCGAACAGCGTTTGGGCGGTATGAAACCGACCGACACAAACGACCCGAATTACTTCCACAAGGTTGTCGACTGCCAATGGGCGTGTCCGGCCCATACGCCGGTGCCGGAATATATTCGGCTGATCGCGGAGGGGCGCTACTCCGACGCCTATATGATCAATTGGCAATCCAATGTGTTTCCCGGTGTTTTGGGGCGGACCTGTGACCGGCCTTGCGAGCCTGCCTGCCGCCGTGGGCGGGTGGAGGCGGAGCCTGTTGCCATTTGCCGGTTGAAGCGGGTGGCGGCGGATAACAAGGACGATATTTCGGCGCGATTGCCGAAGCCTGCTGCGACGAAGAACGGTAAGCGCGTGGCGCTGATTGGGGCGGGGCCTGCTTCGTTGACGGTGGCGCGGGATTTGTTGCCGCTGGGCTATCACGTCACCCTGTATGACGCTGACCCGTTTGCAGGCGGGATGATGCGGACGCAGATTCCCAAATTCCGGCTGCCGGAAAGCGTGTTGGATGAGGAATGTGGGTACATTCTGGGGCTTGAGCCGGAGACGCGGTTTGGCCAGCGGGTGGAGAGCCTGAAAGCAGTGCTCGCCGAGGATTATGACGCGATTTTTGTCGGCTGCGGGGCACCACGGGGGCGCGATCTCGACCTTCCCGGGCGCGCTGAAGCGGCGGCCAATGTTCACATTGGGATTGATTGGCTTTCCAGTGTTTCGTTTGGCCATGTCAGCAAAATTGGCAAACGGGTGATTGTGCTGGGGGGCGGCAATACCGCGATGGATTGTTGCCGCACCTCGCGCCGGTTGGGCGGCGAGGATGTGCGCGTGGTGGTGCGCTCCGGCTTTGAGGAGATGAAGGCGAGCCCTTGGGAAAAGGACGATGCGCTGGGGGAAGGCATTCCGATTCACAACTTCATGGTGCCGAAATCCTTCGTCCATGACGGCGGCAGGTTGACGGGTGTTGTGTTTGAGAAGGTGCAGGCAGAGACAGCTGCGGACGGGCGGCGCAAGCTGGTGCCGACTGGCGAGCCGGATGTGCAGATGGACTGCGATGATGTTCTGGTGGCGGTGGGGCAGGAAAATGCCTTTCCCTGGATCGAGCGGAATATTGGGATTGAGTTTGATCGCTGGGAGATGCCCAAGGTTGATGCGTTGACCTTTCAATCGACTAACGCCCGCGTGTTTTTTGGCGGGGATGCGGCGTTCGGGCCGAAGAATATCATCTGGGCAGTGGCCCATGGACATGAGGCGGCTGTTTCCATTGACCTGTTGTGCAATGGGCGGGACGTGCATCTGCGCCCGCCGCCGCTCACCAATCTCGCCAGCCAGAAGATGGGTATTCACGAATGGTCTTATGACAATGATGTGTCGAACGACCTGCGTTACCGTGTGCCGCATGCGCCGAAGGAGCAGGCGCTGAAAAATGTGTTGCTGGAGGTGGAGCTTGGCTTTGACCGGCAGCAGGCTTTTGCGGAGGCGCAGCGCTGTTTGAACTGCGATGTTGAGACCGTGTTCGAGCGTGGGCTTTGTATTGAATGTGATGCCTGCGTGGATATTTGCCCGGTGGATTGCATTACATTCACGCCCAATGGCGAGGAAGCGGAGTTACGCCAGCGGCTGACGGTGCCGGCGCTCAACCTGACACAGGATCTTTATGTGTCAGACCTGCTCAAGACCAAGCGGGTGCTGGTGAAGGATGAGGACGTTTGCCTGCATTGCGGGCTTTGCGCCGAACGCTGCCCGACGGGCGCGTGGGACATGAAGAAATTCACACTCGAAACCGCACAGGCCGGCACGACATGCAAAGCCGCATAAACGCGATCAACGATTTCGTCGTCAAATTCGCCAATGTGAACGGCTCGGGCTCGGCGAGCGCCAACGAGCTTTTTGCAAAATGCATTTTGCGGATGGGGGTGCCGGTCGCCTCGCGCAATATTTTCCCCTCGAACATTCAGGGGTTGCCGACCTGGTATGAGGTGCGCATTTCCGGCGAGGGCTGGCTGGGGCGGCGCGGCGGGGTGGACCTGATGGTCGCGATGAACCCGCAGACCTGGGACAAGGATGTCGCCAGCATCGATCCGGGCGGCTATCTGCTTTATGACAGCACGAAACCTTTGCCGCCGTCGAAATTTCGCAGCGATGTGCAGGTGATTGGCGTGCCGCTGACGGAGATTTGCAACCGGGCCTATACCGATCCGCGGCAACGGCAGTTGTTCAAGAACATCATCTATATTGGGGCGCTGGCTGCGTTGCTGGGGATCGACCTTGGCGTGGTGGAAGCACTTTTGGGTGAGCAGTTCAGGAAGAAACCG
>DATJDE010000043.1:0-4110 GCA_035497595.1 Rhizomicrobium sp.
TTTTGCGGTGATCGGTGTTGGTGAAGCAAAAACCTTTCTGCGCGAAAAACCGGTATCGTTTATCCGAGGTGCGGGCGCCGCTTTGCAGGCGCGGCTTGCGAGGGACGGGATCACCCGGATTTCTCAATTGCAGGATATGGACCAACGCACCCTGGCGGAGCGTTATGGCAATACCGGGTTGTGGTTACACCGGCTTTCTCACGCGCAAGACGTTCGCACCGTTAATCCGGACGGTGAAACGAAGAGTATTTCGTCTGAAACAACGTTTGACGGAGATATTTCAGATTTCAGCACGCTTGAGCGCATATTATGGCAACAGACAGAGCGTGTCTCCGCTCGCGCAAAAGCATCGGAGTTGGGTGGGCGCACTATTGTATTGAAGCTCAAGACAAAGACATTCCATATAAGAACACGCAGTGAATCACTCCACGATCCGACCCAACTTGCCGACCGTATTTTTCGCGTGGCGCGTGAGGCTTTGAAGCGCGAATGTGACGGCACGCCCTATCGCCTGCTCGGCGTGGGTATCACTCATCTTGCCAGCACAGGCGAATGCGACCCGCCCGATCTGGTGGATGACGGCGCTGACAAGCGGGCGAAAGCGGAGCACGCGATGGACAAGGTGCGCGCGAAATTCGGCGGAGCTGCGGTGAATAAAGGGCGGGGTTTGCGCTGACTAGCCGTGATGGCTCTTCAACACGTCATAAAGTTCGGGGCGACGATCACGGAATAAACCCCACGACGCACGCATCTTTGCAATCTCGTCCAAATCAAATGTTGCAATGGCGACGCCTTCATCGGCGCGTCCGAGTTCGGCAACCATTTCGCCTGTTGGCCCTGCGATAAACGATGACCCGTAGAAGGTGATTTCGCCGTTTTGGCCTTTTTCGGTGCCGACGCGGTTGGAGGCGATGAGCGGAAGATAGTTTGCTCCGGCATGGCCCTGCATCACCCGTTGCCAATGGTCGCGGCTGTCCACCGGCGGCGCGGGCGGCGGTTCGGTGCCAATGGCTGTGGGATAGAACAACGCTTCGGCGCCCATGAGCGCCATGGCGCGCGCGGCTTCCGGGAACCACTGGTCCCAGCAGATACCGCAGCCCAGAACGCCGAACTTGGTGTTCCAAACCTTGAAGCCGGTATCGCCGGGCGTGAAATAGAATTTTTCCTGATAGCCGGGACCATCCGGGATATGCGATTTGCGATAAAGACCAAGCACGCTGCCGTCTGCATCCACCATGGCGAGCGCGTTGAAATAAGCGTGGCCGGCTTTCTCAAAAAAGCTGATCGGCAGCACGACATTCAGCGCCTTGGCGAGTGAGGCCATCTCCGCAATGACCGGATGACCGGAAAATGGTTTGGCAAGGCCGAAATGATCGGCCAACTGGTCCTTGCAGAAATAGGGTGTCTCAAAAAGCTCCTGCAAAAGGATCACATTGGCGCCTTGCGCGGCAGCTTTGCGCACAAGGTCTTTCGCGCGGGCGATATTGGCGGCGATATCCCAATCACAGGCGAACTGGGTGACTGCAAAGGTGACGTTTCTCATACCGGTTCCTGCTGCGTGATGCAGTGAATGCCCCCACCGCCTTGCACAATATCCAACGCTTCCACCTGCAAAAGATCTCGGCCTGGAAAACAGTCTGCGATAATCGTGCGGGCCTGTTCGTCGTTGGGATCGTCAAACGAAGGCATAACGACGCCGCCATTCGGAAGATAGAAATTGATATAACTGGATTGCAGGCGCCTTGCCTGCCAATCCTCGCGCGGGGTGCGGGGTTGCTCCACTTCCACAATTTCGAGCTTACGGCCTTCAGCATCGCGGGCATTGTTCAGCCGGAAAAGCACATCCATCACCGGCTCATAATCAGGATGTGCGCGCGAAGACGGTATGCCGACAATCACTTTTCCCGGCGCGACGAAACACGCAATGTTATCGATATGACCATCCGTCTCAGTGTCGGAAAAGCCGGAGCCAAGCCAGATGATGCGGCGCGTGCCGGTGAAAAGGGCAAGGCGCTCTTCGATCTGCTGGCGGTCGAATTGGGGGTTGCGGTTTTCATTCAGCAAGCATTGTTCGGTGGTCAACAGTGTGCCCGCACCATCGGTGTGGATCGCCCCGCCCTCGCACACCAGCGGCGCAAAATAGGCCGGCGTATCGACAGCGGCCGCGGCTCTGGCGGCAAACTGCGCGTCTTCGCCATAGGGGAAAAATTTGTTTCCCCAGGCGTTAAACTGCCATTGCACCGCCGCCTTTCGACCTTCGGGATGGGTCAGGAATGTGGGGCCGATATCGCGCGCCCAAGAATCGTCCAGCGCAACCTCAAAGGTTTCGATGCGGCCTGAACAGGCAAGCTTTGGCTCGGCGGAATCCTGCGGGCGAACAGCCATCACGACGGGCTCAAACGTCGAAATCGCCCGCGCGACACGCGCAAAAGCCTGCTTGGCGCGCAACAGCCCATCCGGGCTGCCCCACGCCTCCATACGGCAGGGCCAGCACATCCACGTGCGGGCATGCTCTTCCCACTCCGCTGGCATCGCAAAGCCGTCACGTGCGGGGCAAGGGTCGTTGGCATCCAAACGCTTGGTCATAACTCTCTATACAAGCTTGGCGCCAAACGCGGAAATGCCCTCGCATTGGGCGGCGTCGGCAGCTACATTCGCAGCTGCATTGGAGAACAAAATGTCCGGAACGATTGCCGCGCGTCTCAAGGAACTTGATATCACCCTACCCTCCCCACCGGCTCCGGTCGCAAGCTATGTGCCGTATGTGGTCAGCGGAAATCTCGTTTTCATCTCGGGCCAAGTAACCTTGGCGCCCGATGGGTTGAAATATGTCGGAACGATCGGCAAGGAATTGTCGCTGGAAGACGGCAAGGCCGCAGCCCGGCTTTGCCTGATCAATGTCCTGTCCCAACTTAACGCGGCCTGCGCAGGCAACCTTGATCGCGTGAAGCGGTGCGTGAAGATTACGGTTTTCGTCAATGCGGTTCCCGGATTTGCCCAACATCCCGAAGTCGCAAACGGGGCGTCCGATGTGATCGTCGAAATATTTGGCGATGCCGGCAAACATGCGCGGGCCGCGGTTGGCGCGGGCTCCCTGCCCCGCAACGTCGCGTGTGAGGTCGAAGCTATATTTGAGATTGCGTGAGTAAAAGCACACTTACCGCAAGGCTATATGGCCCTGCCACAACCATCGGGAGGGCGGCATGGGACGCTTGCGCAAATCCCGAAGGTGTAAGCAGCCCGCATCCTTTCACGCGGTATGATTTTTTTGCCGCCTGTGAAGGCTCCGGCGCTGCAATTGCAGCCAATGGCTGGAGACCGTGTCATCTCGCTATCGAGGATAGCGGAAAAATTGTGGGCCTTCTGCCGCTCTATCTGAAGAACCACAGCCAGGGCGAATATGTTTTCGATCACGGCTGGGCAGATGCGTTTGAGCGGGCGGGCGGCGCCTATTATCCCAAACTTCAAGCAAGCGTACCGTTCACGCCAGTCACCGGAAAGCGGTTCCTGATTGCCCCCGGTCACGATGAAACAAGGATCCGCCGGGAGCTACTGAAAGCCGCCACCATCGCGGCAGCCGAACTGGAAACATCGTCTGTTCACATCACGTTTGTCACACAAGAAGAATGGATGGAGGCGGGGGCTGCTGGTTATCTCCAGCGCACTGACCAGCAATTTCATTGGGAAAATCAGGGGTACGAGAATTTCGAGGCGTTTCTCGGCCAACTCACCTCTGCCAAGCGCAAGAACCTGCGCAAAGAGCGTGCTTCAGTGCGCGAGGCCGGAATCGAGTTTGAATGGCTGACCGGCAGTGACCTGACCGAGGCCCATTGGGATCTCTTCTTTGCGTTCTACATGGATACGGGCGACCGCAAATGGGGACGGCCCTATCTCACCCGAAGTTTTTTCAGCATGATCGGCCAAACTATGGCGGATCAGGTTTTACTCATCCTTGCGCGCAAGGGGAGCAAGTATATCGCGGGCGCCCTCAATTTCTTTGGCGAGGGCGTACTTTACGGACGAAACTGGGGATCGCTGGAATATGTCCCGTTCCTGCATTTTGAGACCTGCTACTATCAAGCCATCGATTTTGCCATCGCACACGGGCTG
>DATJDE010000044.1:0-3923 GCA_035497595.1 Rhizomicrobium sp.
CGGGAACGAGATGCGGCCGAGTTATTTCGCGATGAAATATCTGCTGGACAAGGGCTTCCTGATCCACCCGATCAATCCCGGTTTGGCGGGCAAGGAAATTTTGGGGCGCACGGTCTATGGCGCGCTGAAGGATGTGCCCGGGCCGGTCGAGATGGTGGATATTTTTCGCAGTGCGGACGCAGCACCCGGCATTGTGGACGCGGCGCTGGCCGAGAAAGAACGCTTTGGACTCAAGACCATATGGATGCAGCTTGGAGTCATACATGAAGAGGCTGCGGCCACCGCCCGCGCTGCCGGGCTGAATGTCATCATGGATCGCTGCCCAAAGATTGAATATGGCCGCCTGTCGGGTGAAATCGGCTGGATGGGCGTCAATCGCGGGGTGATCGACAATCGCAAGCCCCTGCTGTTCAGCAAGGGCGGTTCACTGAAACGGGGGATGTAATGCTGAAGGTCTGGGGTCGGCGCAATTCGATCAATGTGCAGAAGGCCATGTGGGCTATTGGCGAGGCGGGCGTTGCGCATCAGCACATCGATGCGGGCGGATCGTTTGGGCTGCTGGATACGCCCGAATTCGGCGCGCTGAACCCGAACCGGCGCGTGCCGGTGATCGACGATGACGGCACGGTGGTTTGGGAAAGCCAGGCCATTGTCCGCTACATCGCTGCGCAATATGGGCAGGGCAGCTTGTGGAACATCAGCCCTGCCATGCGCGCCCAAAGCGATGAATGGATGGAATGGGGGCAGAACGATCTGCAACAGGCTGTGCTCGGCGTGTTCTGGGGTTTCTGGCGTACGCCGGAGCAGCAGCGCAACATGACCATGGTCAACCGGGCGCTGGCGCGGGCGGGCGATGCGCTGCGCCTGCTCGACGCGCATCTGGCGGGCCGGGCCTTTATCACGGGCGAAAGCTTCACGATGGGCGATATTCCGGCGGGGGCGCAGCTTTTTCGCTATTTCGAGCTTCCCATCCAGCGCCCGTCCCTGCCAAACGTGGAAGCGTGGTATGCGCGCCTTAAAGATCGACCCGCCTATCGCGAGCATGTCATGGTTTCGTTTCAGGATATGAAGGGCCGCACATCCTTTTGATGCAGGTTGGCTTTCCGACGGAGATTCAAATGAGCGACTACGGTTTCGACACTTTGGCCATTCATGCGGGCGCGCAGCCCGATCCGGCCACCGGCGCGCGCGCCACGCCTATCTATCAGACGACATCGTTCGTCTTTGAAGATACCGACCATGCTGCGGCTTTGTTCAACCTGCAGGTCTTCGGCAACATCTATTCGCGCATCATGAACCCGACCAATGCGGTGCTGGAAGAACGCATCGCCGCGCTGGAAGGCGGGCGGGCGGCGCTGGCCGTGTCGTCTGGCCATTCGGCCCAGTTCATTGCCTTTTATATGCTGATGGGCCCGGGCGACGAGCTTGTGGCGGCACGCCAGCTTTATGGCGGCTCGGTCAACCAGCTTGGCCATGGCATCAAGAAATTCGACTGGCATGTGAAATGGGCCGATGCGGCAGACCCCGAATCCTTCCGCAAGGCGATTGGGCCGAAGACCAAATGCGTCTTCATCGAGAGCATTGCCAATCCGGGCGGGCTGATCGTCGATATCGCGGCGATTGCCGCCATTGCCCATGAAGCGGGTATTCCGCTGATTGTCGATAACACTTTCGCCACGCCTTACCTGATCCGCCCCATCGAATGGGGCGCCGATATTGTGTTGCACTCGGCCACCAAATTTCTTGGCGGGCATGGCAATTCCATTGGTGGGGTGATCGTCGACGGCGGTAAGTTCGACTGGGGCAAGGATGGCAAATTTCCCACCCTGTCGGAGCCCTGCCCCTCTTATCACGGCATGAAGATCTGGGAGACCTTTGGCGATATGGCTTTTGCCATCGGCTGCCGCGTGCTTGCCTTGCGCGATTTCGGCCCCGCTTTGTCACCGATGAATGCGTTCCTGATTTTGCAGGGAGTCGAAACCCTGCATTTGCGGATGGAACGGCATTGCTCGAACTCGCTGACAGTCGCGCGCTGGCTGGAGAAACATCCCAAAGTCGCGTGGGTGAATTATGCCGGGCTTGAAAGCAATCCGAGCTATGGCCTGCATCGCACCTATTGTCCCAAGGGCGCGGGCGCGGTGTTCACCTTCGGGCTCAAGGGCGGCTATGATGCGGGGATCAAACTCGTCAACAGCCTGCAACTGTTCAGCCATCTGGCGAATGTGGGCGATGTGCGCAGCCTGATCATTCACCCGGCCTCCACCACCCATCGCCAACTCGACTCCGCGGAACGCGCGGCTGCTGGCGCGGCGGATGAGACGGTGCGTCTGTCTGTCGGGCTGGAAAGCGTGGAAGACATTATCGCCGATCTCGATCAGGCGCTGAACGCCTAGAGCAAAAATGAAATTCGGCCGATTCACGTTTTTTGCTCTAGGTTTTTGTTTTGTCGCGCAATTGATCGGAAAACCGCTTCACACTTTTCCGATCGCGCTTTAAACGCGATAGCGCATTTCGAATGCATGCCACACGGCGGCGCTGAAAAGCGCCGCCGCTGTTGCTTGATGCAGGGCTGAAAGCGCAACTGGCGCCTGATGCAGCAGCGTGAAGATGCCCAGCACGATCTGGAATCCGGTGAGCGCCAGCAGCAGATGCTGGGTGCGGCGTGTGGCCCCGTTGAGACCGCGCCCTGCGAACCATATGGCCGCCACCAGTGTTGCAATCACATACGCGCCGATGCGGTGATTGAACTGCGCCAACCCCGCATTCTCGAAGATGTTGAGCCACCAGGGCTGCGCGAAGAACGCGCCTTCCGGTAGGAGGCGGCCATCCATCGACGGCCAGGTGTTGTAGATCAGCCCGCCATGCAGGCCCGCGACCAGCGCGCCGAGCAGGATTTGCAGATAGATGAGGCCCATCAGCACAAAAGCGCCCTTGGCCGGGTGGCGGCGCGCGCGGCCGCGCAAATAATCCAGCGCAATCCAGATCATTGCGCCCAACAGCAGGATCGCCATGCCCAGATGCGCGGCGAGCCGGTATTGCGAAACGCTGACGCGGGTTTCAAGACCGCTTGCCACCATCCACCAGCCGACCGCGCCTTGCAGCCCACCGAGCACAAACAGCATGGTCATGCGCGGCACATCTGCGCGTTTGATTGCCCCGCGCGAAACGAACCAGAGAAATGGCAACAGAAACGCAAGGCCGATGAAGCGGCCCAGAAAACGATGCGCCCATTCCCACCAATAGATGCCCTTGAATTGGGCAAGGCTCATGCCGTGGTTTTCGAGCTTGTATTGCGGGATGCGCTGGTAATCGGTGAAGGCATCGTTCCAGGCCTGATCCGACAGCGGCGGGACAACGCCGGTCACCGGCTTCCACTCGGTGATGGACAGGCCCGAACCTGTGAGCCGCGTGAGGCCGCCCACCGACACCATGATCGCGATCAACAACGCGACGCATAAAAGCCAGATGCCCACCGCTTTGCGGGAGGCGCGATCTTCGGTTGCGGTCAGGGCTACCATGGGGCCGTGATAGCCCGTCTGGCGGCGGCTTCCCCTGCGGCCCGTTGCCCGGGGTTGGCCCTCTTTTGCCAGCGCGCCCCTTGCCAGAAGCCCCAGACCGGGGAAGACTGACAAAAAATCATACCCATCGAGGAACGCCCCATGTCCCTGCACACACCGCTCTGCGACCTGTTGAAGATCAAATACCCCATTCTGCTTGCGGGCATGGGCGGGGTGTCGTTTGCCGAACTCTGCGCTGCTGTTTCCAATGCGGGCGGCTTTGGCACGCTGGGCATGGCGGGGCGTTCCACCGAGGAATTGAAAACCGAAATCGCCAAGGTCCGCGATCTGACCGACAAGCCCTTTGGCGTGGACCTGCTGGCGGCGGTGCCGGAATCGCTGGAGCGGGCGGCTGATCTCATTATC
>DATJDE010000045.1:0-2345 GCA_035497595.1 Rhizomicrobium sp.
GGCGAGCGGAAATCAGCGTAAAAACCAGAGATTGAAACGGAAAACGGTTGTCTTTACGCGGCCTTAAGCCCGTTTCTTTATGTATCGACACCCGTAGCTTTCCGACAGGACGACGCCCCGGCGATGACAATGGGACCAGGCAGCACCGATGCAGGTGGCGGTTTTTCCGCCCGCATCAACGCGCCTGCTCTGTCGCCCCGTCTTTCTGCCGGTTCCTCGCTTCGCACGCTTCTCCTCCTTAGTTGCCCCTGACGCTTGAGTGCCGCGACTGCGCGGGCCGGTGATCAGGGGACGCATGACCAAGGAGAGATCGAAGCCGCCCGAGCGGCGTACGGAAAGAACGTGAAGCTATGACCGACACAAACAGAATTAGAATTTTCGACACCACCTTACGCGACGGCGAACAATCGCCGGGCGCTGCCATGACGTTTGAGGAAAAAATCGAAATCGCTGAATTCCTCGACACGATGGGCGTCGATATCATCGAAGCCGGTTTCCCGATTTCCTCGATTGGAGATTTCGAAGCCGTCAACGAAATCGCCAAACGCACCAAGAACGCGGTGATCTGCGGCCTCAGCCGCGCAGGCTTCAAGGATATCGATCGCGCTGGTGAAGCGCTGAAACCCGCCAAGCGGTTCCGCATCCACACCTTCATCTCCACCAGCCCGGTCCATATGAAGCACAAGCTCCAGATGGGTCCCAATGCGGTGCTGGATGCGGTGGGCGCTTCAGTCACCCGCGCCCGCAACCTGACCGACGATGTCCAGTGGAGCGCCGAAGACGCCACCCGCACGGAGGCTGATTTTCTCTGCCAATGCGTGGATGTCGCCATCCGCTCGGGCGCGACGACCATCAATATTCCCGATACCGTGGGCTACACCACCCCGCAGGAATATGTCGCGCTGATCGAAATGCTGCGCAACCGCGTGCCCGATGCCGACAAGGTGATCTTCTCCACCCATTGCCACAACGATCTGGGGCTGGCGGTGGCCAATTCGCTGGCAGGCATCATTGGCGGTGCCCGTCAGGTCGAATGTACCATCAATGGCATTGGCGAGCGGGCAGGCAACGCCGCGCTGGAAGAAATCGTGATGGCGCTGAAGGTTCGCAAAGATGCGATGGCCTTCACCACCGGCATCAACACCACCATGCTGTCCCGCGCCTCCAAACTGGTCTCCAACGTCACGGGCTTTCCGGTCCAGTACAACAAGGCCATCGTCGGCAAAAACGCCTTCAGCCATGAATCGGGCATCCATCAGGATGGCATGCTGAAGAATGTCGAAACCTACGAGATCATGCGCCCCGAAGATGTGGGCGTGAAAGAAACCTCGCTGGTACTGGGCAAGCTGTCCGGCCGCCATGCCTTCCGCGACAAGCTGGAAGCCATGGGCTACACGCTGGATGATCAGTCCTTTGCCGATGCCTTCAATCGCTTCAAGGATCTGGCCGACAAAAAGAAACAGCTGTTCGATGAAGACATCATCGCCATCGTCGATGATGAGGTGATGCGCGGCAACGACTCCATTCTGGTCAAGGCCCTGCGGGTCGAAGCCGGTGTCGGCATCAAGCCGAGCGCCGAGCTGACGCTCTCGGTCGCCGGCCAGGACCGCAGCACCAAAACCAGCGGCGATGGCGCGATTGATGCGATCTTCAACGCCATCCGCGCGCTTTATCCGCATCCGGCCTCGCTGCAACTGTTCCAGATCGGCGCGGTAACTGAAGGCACCGATGCACAGGCCACCTGCAGCGTGCGCCTGGAAGAAAATGGGCGCACGGTGACGGGCAAAGGCTCCGACACCGATACGCTGGTCGCCGCCGCCTACGCCTATGTGAATGCACTGAACAAACTCTTGGTGAAACGTGAAAAGCAGGCGCCCGAAGCGCTGACCGTCGCGAGATAGTATCGGCGGCCCCAGTGCAAACGCATCGGGGCCGTTTCTCGCCAGCCAGCGCAAAGGGAAGGCCAGAAGGGGCTTAAGGTTAGAATGTTCAACAGTCTTCTCGGCGTATTGTCGAGCGACATGGCGATTGATCTTGGTACCGCCAACACCCTTGTCTATGTCCGGGGCCGCGGCATCGTTTTGAACGAGCCCTCCGTCGTTGCCATGATGAGCAAAGGCGGCAAGAAACAGGTCCGCGCGGTCGGCAACGACGCCAAGATGATGCTGGGCCGAACCCCCGGAAACATCGAAGCCATTCGCCCCATGCGCGATGGCGTGATCGCCGATTTCGAAATCGCTGAAGAGATGATCAAGCACTTCATCCGCAAAGTGCATAACCGTCGCTCTTTCGCGAACCCGATGATCATCGTCTGTGTCCCGTCCGGCTCCACCGCCGTCGAACGC
>DATJDE010000046.1:0-19071 GCA_035497595.1 Rhizomicrobium sp.
ATCCAGTGGCAGCAGCCCCGAAAGATGCTGCACCATTTCGGGGAAATAATCGCTGAGCAGCCAGAAATCCAAACCCTCAAACGTCTGGTCCAGAAAAACGCAACGTTTACGCGCCACGCGCTTCATCTCGCGCAAACCCTGCGGCAGATCAGACCAGTGATGGGTGGTGAGAAAAGCGGTCGCCGCATCGAAACTGCGGTCGGGAAAGGGAAGGGCTTCAGCACGTGCCTGAATGGCGGTCACCGCGCCGGGCGCGCGCTGCGCAATCATTTCCGCCGCAGGCTCGATGGCCGCAACATGGCGCCCCGGCAATTCGTAAGAGCCCGTGCCCGCACCAATATTGATAATGGTCTGCGCGTCGCCCAGCGCCGCGGCAATTGCCTTCGCGATACGCGGGTCGGGTTTGCGATAGGCCGCATAACCCTTCCCAAGCGTATCGTACAGCGCAGTCACGGCGTCAGAACCACCCGCCCCGTGATTTTGCCCTCGCGCAGATCGTTCAACGTCTGGTTCGCCGCCGAAAGCGGGCGCGTCGTAAACGGAATCGGGTCCACCTTGCCCGCCCGCACCAGCGCCATCATTTCCTGCGTTTCGCCCAGCGATCCCACCATCGAGCCGCCAATCGAAATGGTGCGGAAGGGGAACATCGGCAGCGGCATCTGCATCTGCCCGCCAAACAGCCCGACAATGATGATCTTGCCGCCGCGCCGCACCGTCTGCATCGCAAAGGCAAAGGTCGCTTCCGAACCCACAAAGTCCACCACCGCCAGCGCGCCGCCATTGGTGTCGGCCATCAGCTGCTTGGCCGCCGCCGGGTCTTTGGTGTTGTAGGTCGCGGATGCTCCGGCCTTCTTCGCCGCCTCCAGCCGCCCGTCATCAATATCGGCGGCCAGCGGCCCCTTGCCGAACAGCGCCTTGGCAAACTGCACACCCATCATGCCCACGCCGCCGCAGCCCAGCACCAACACCTGATCGGCAGGCCCCAGCGTGCCCACCTTCTTCATCGCGGCAAAGGCAGTCAGCCCCGAACACATATAGGCCGCGCCCAGCGCCGGTTCCGTAGACCCATAGTCGATCAGATATTTGGGATCAGGCACCAGAACATGGGTGGAATAGCCGCCCGGGCAACCGGTGGAACAGCCCAACTGGCGTGCCGCCCCGGTGCAAAGATTTTCATCGCCCCGCAAACAGGATGGGCACTTGCCGCAACCGATCCACGGAAAGGCCGCATAACGCTGGCCAATCGCAATGCCTTTGACATCAGGCCCAACCGCCACAACCTCACCTTCGATTTCGTGGCCCAGCGTATGGGGCAGGGCAAGGCGCACCGCCTGCCGCTTGCCATCGCCGCCCATGTCGAAATAGCCGTCATGCAAATGCACATCGCTGTGGCAGACCCCGGCATTGTGCACTTTCAGCAGAACTTCCGAACCCGTCGGCACCGGTGTCGGCAGCTCCCTGTCTTCCAACGGTGCTCCAAAGCCCACAACAACCTGACTGCGCATCTGACATCTCCCATATGATTTTATGTCAGTCTCGCACGCACATTCCGCCACCTCAACCACCCGCGAAAAACACCCGCGCCAGGCCTGCAAACTCCGCCACAGTCAGCGTTTCCGCCCGCGCCGTCGGGTCAATGCCGGCCTCTGCAATCAAGGCTTCGGCATCCACCGACAAAACCTTCAAACTCTGCCGCAGCATCTTGCGCCGCTGCCCAAACGCCGCCGCGGTAATCTTTTCCAGATCGGCCAACCGCGCCTGCGCCACCGGTTCCGCCAGCGGCTCAATCCGCACGATGGAGGAGGTGACCTTCGGCGGCGGCACAAAGGCCCCGCGCGACACATCAAACTGAATTTTGGCCGTCGCCCGCCACTGGGTCAGCACCGAAAGCCGCCCGTAATGTTCGGTGCCTGGTTTGGCAATCAACCGCAGCGCCACCTCGCGCTGAAACATCAAGGTCAGGCTGCTCCAGAACGGCGGCCAAACAGGCGCCGTCAGCCATTTCACCAGAACAGCGGTGCCGACATTATAAGGCAGGTTCGCCGCCACCCGCACTGGGCCATCAAACAGCGCCGCCTCATCCAGCGCCAGCGCATCATCTTCAATGATGGTGAGCCGCCCGGGATAAGCCTGCGCAATCTCCTCCAGCGCCGCAATGCAGCGATGATCCCGCTCCACCGCAATCACATGCGCCGCCCCTTCCGCAAGCAGCGCCCGCGTCAGGCCGCCCGGCCCCGGCCCCACCTCAAACACGGTCTGCCCGTCCAGCGGCCCCGCGCTGCGCGCAATGCGCCGTGTCAGGTTGAGATCGAAAAGAAAGTTTTGCCCGAGCGATCGTTTGGGCGCGAGGCCATGGGCTGCAATCACCTCGCGCAGCGGCGGTAATCCGTCACCCACGTAAAGCCGCCTCACGCCTGTCGGCAATGTCGGCAGCCATTTTAATCGCCGCAATCATACTGCGCGTATCGGCCTTGCCAGTGCCCGCAATATCAAACGCCGTGCCGTGATCGGGTGAGGTGCGCACAATCGGCAAGCCCAGCGTCACATTCACCCCATCCCAAAACGCCAGCGTCTTGGACGGGATCAACGCCTGATCGTGATACATGCAGAGCGCCGCATCATAGGTCAGCCGCGCCTCCTCATGAAACAGCGTGTCAGCCGAAAGCGGCCCGCGCACGTCATGGCCCTCAGCCCGCAACACCGCGATGGCAGGCGCAATGATTGCGCGATCCTCAGCCCCAATGGTGCCATCCTCACCCGCATGCGGGTTAAGCCCCGCAATCGCTAGCCGCGGCGCAGCCACGCCAAAATCAAATTTCAGCGCCTCCAGCATCACAAGCGCCGTCTGCACAATCGCGTCCGTGGTCAAAAGCTCCGGCACAGCGCGCAGCGGCACATGAATGGTCTGCGGCACAACTTTCAGCGCCGGGCTCGCCAGCATCATCACCGCATGTTTTGCGCCAGTGAGATGGGCCAAGAATTCGGTATGCCCCGGAAAGCCGAAGCCCGATTGCGTGAGCACCGCTTTGTGAATGGGCGCTGTCACCACAGCCGCCGCCTGTCCTGTCATGGCGGCTTTTGCGGCAAGCGCAATCGCCTCAATCACAGCAGGCGCAAAGCGCGCATCGGGTTTTCCTGCGTGGCGCGCCGCCGTGGCAATGGTGGCGATCAACGCCTCATCGGGAATTCCGCCGCAAGCCTGAAACACCGTCTCATCGCCCACAAGCTTCAGCGCGCGATTGCCAATTCGGCCGCCCAGCGCACGAAACGCGGCAACCGCCACCTCAGGCCCCACACCCGCAGGCTCGCCCATGGTGATGAAAATGGGCAGGCCGGGTGGTGCGGTTTCAGTTGATCTTGGTTTCGACATTGGCGGTGCGCCGTAGGTTGCGCATATATTGCCGCGACAGCGTCGAGATCTGTTCTTCGAAAAGCTGCTGCTCCACCTGCTCGCGCGTCGGCATTTTAAAGGTGACGATCTTCGGCGGAGCCTTGTCGCAGCGCACGATCAGTTCGACACCCGCGGGGGATTGGAACGGCGCGGTGGTCTCCCCCGGCCCGGTCTTGGCCAGCGCATCCTGCATCTGCTGGCTGAGATCGGCGAGTTTCATCACGCCAAGCTTCATGAACATCGCGCCCTGCACCGCTTGCGGCACCTTCTCGGCCATTTCGCAGCTTTCCAGCCGTTCACGCAGCATGGCGGCTGCCTTGAAGGCGTTTTCCAACAGCGCCTTATCCGGCTTGTCGCCGGTTGGCAGCAAAATGCGCGACAGCGGCAGCGTGCCCGGCGGCGTCGTATTGGTCACCAGCGTTGCGGGATCAGGCAATTTGGTGCCCACCCCTTCCTGGCGCTCGCGCAGCAGCAAAATATAATAGCCGCCGGTGGAGCGGATCGGCTGCGAAATCTCGCCAGCGCGCAATGTCAGCAGCGCCTTGTTCAATTCCGGCGCCAGCTGGCCTTCATTGACGATGCCGATATCGCCGCCCTGGGCCGCGGTCGGGTTCTGGCTGAACTGGCGGGCAACGGCGGTAAAGGGTGCGCCCTGATGAATTTGCGCAATCAGCCCTTCGGCATCTTTGCGCACCTTGTCATCCTGTTCGGGATTGTCGACCGAGAGGAAAATCTGTGCCACCAGAAAGTGCGGTTTGTGCGCGCCCTGCGCAATGCGCTTCAACTCGTCATTCACGTCTTCGGTGGTGATGTTGATGCGGTCGCCATACTGGTCCTGCACGGTCTTCGACCAGGCAATGCCCACCGCGATCTGGGAGCGCAAGGTCGCCATTGCCACCCCGCCGCGCGTCAGCATCTCCTCAAGCTGTTCCTTCTTGAGGTTGTTCTCTTTCAGAATATTGTCCACCGCGCGGTCCACATCGGCGGCAGACACCGACACGTTCTTTTTCTGCGCTTCTAAAAGCTGCAAGCGCTCGGTCTCAAGCTGCTTGAGAATCTGGATGCGGATCTGGGCCAGCTTGTCCGGCGGCGGCTGCGAGCCGGAGGTGGCCATAAACAGCGCCAGCCGCTGGTTCAGGTCATATTCCGAAATAACGGAATCGTTGACGATCGCGGCCACCCCGTCGCCGGGATGCACGATCACGGTTTCTTTTGTCTGATCTTTCAGGCTGCGGGTGGGTTTTTCCGTGGTGGCGACCTGGGCGCCGGCTCTCTGGGCCAGCACCGGCAAGCCTGTGCTCACCCCGAGGGTTCCCAAAACGGTGATAACTATCAGAGACTTGCGCAAGGGACTGTTCATCGGTCGCTGTTTCAAGATCGCATGCTCCAAGCCCCGTCCCCGGCAAAGGAGCGCTGAGGACCGCGAAGTAAAGCAAAACCCCGTTCCGTTCAAGGACATGAGAGTCGCGCACACATCATGATGAAGGGCTCACGGGTGCAGCGCAAATACATCCGCAGGGAACAAGTCGAACGATCCGGGCGGCTGGTCCCCTGTCTTCAGGTTAAACCGCAGAATGATGGAGGTGGAGGGCGGAACGTCGCGGTCGGTGGTGTAACGCCGCCGATAGGCAATGGAAATGTTCAGGCACTCGTCCTGGTAGCCCCCGCCCAGCTCGGTATCGAGCAGCTTGCCGTTGCGTAGGTCCCGGTCCACCGCGCCCAGAAGCGCCCAATGCTCAAACAGGCCGATTATCGCCTGCGTGTTGAGTTCCTCGCGCGCGGCAAGGCCCAGCGCCCCATCCTGTGGCAGCCGCACATAAGACACCCGCACCGATGAGCGCCCGACCGTGCCGGTGAAATAGACTTCATTGCGGGTGATGGTGCCGGTGTCCTCGTCGATCTGGAAGCGTTCGGTGAAATCGAGATAAGGCGGCAGTTTCAGGTCAAGCCGCCCCACAATATCGGACCGCGCGCTGTTGAGCCCGGACTGGTTGGTGAATTTCGGATCCGCCTTGGGCCGGAAGGTCTGGCCTACCAGCATCTCCAATTCGCCGCCGGTAAAAATCGCGGCCGCCCGCAAACCGGCATTGATGCGCGGGCCGGTTTCCACAATGTCGTAGCCAGGGGTGCGGTAAAAGCTGAACAGATTGGCGTCTGAAAATTCAAACGAGGTCGCATCCTCATTGGGAATCCCCGCCGGATTGCCCCCATAGGGTTGCAAAATCCCCTGCACGATCGGTTCCAGAATAAACGATGTCGAACGGCCCACAGGCGAAATAAACGGCCAGCGCCAGTCCACCGCCAGATAGGGAATACCGCGCGTGAGAAATTTGGGGCTTCCGCCAAGACCGGGAATGCCCAGCGGATTGACCGGGTCGGTATGATAGACATCGCCGCGCACATCGGCGCTCAGCGCAATCACCTGCCCATTGCCGGTGACGAATGGCAGCCGATAGCGCAGTTCGGCGGTGATGCGCTGATCATTGGTGCCCAGCACAGAGGTCGGGTCCTGCCGCGTCAGCGCCACCGTGTTGAAATCGAAGCGCCATTGCCCGCCCAGAACATCGCGCTCCGGCACAAAGGAATAATCGACCAGCGGCAGCACAAAGGGAATGGTGCGGCTGTTGTCGCTGGCGCGCAGGCCCTGAAAGAAATAGCCGGTCAACGCAAAATGGCTGCGCCCGGAAAAGCTCTCGAGATAGATGTCGTTGACCAGCCGGTCTTCGCTCGAAATATCATAGCGCTTGAGAAAGGTATCGTTGGAGGACAGTTGCGCATCAAAGCCCGCGCGCCAATGATCGTTGAGCTGAAACCGCCCCGACCCGAACAGATGGCCATAGGTCTGTGCCGTCTCCGCATCGAGCCCGCCATTGGGATTATGGGCGACAGATGCCTGAAACCAGAACCCGCCAGTGTCGAAGCGCTGGCGATATTCGCCTTCCAGCACCTGCCCGTTGCGCGCGGTGAACCACGGCTCGATGGTCAGGTCCTGCGATGGCGACAGCGACACATAGATCGGCAGCTTCACGAACGAGCCCAGCGTGGTCGATGTGCCCACCACCGGCGAGAGCAGACCGGTGGAATATTTCACCGTCGGATCGGGCTGCGAATAATAGGGCGTATATAAAACCGGTACGCCCAGAATCTCGATCGTCGCATCGCGAAACTCGATCTTGTGGCGTACCGAATCGTGCACCACGCGATAGGATTTGACCTGCCAGAGCGGATAACGCCGCCCTTCCTTCGCGCAGACCTTGCAAGGCGTATAGGCCGCACGGATCGCTTCGGTGAAGCGCCCGGCGCTGCGTTTGGCACTTTGTGCCACCAGCCGCCCGTTCTTGCCGATCAGCGCGGCAAAGCCTTCCAGCGCCCCGTCGCGCATCTGGTCCTGCAACACCACATGATTGGCAAACGCGACATCACCATTGGGCTGGGTCACGCTGACCTTGCCGTCTGCGGTCACCGTGTCGGTCTTCTGGTTATAGGAAATCCGGTCCGCCAGAAGAATGCGCCCGCCATAGTCGATCTCGACTCTGCCGCGCGCCGTCACCTCTCCCTGATTGATGTCGTAAATGACTTCATCGGCCTGCAGCAGAACAGCGTCGTTTGCCTGCGGCGCAGCGCTGTCCGCGGCGTGCGCCCCGCCTGCACCCAGCGCCAGACAGGCCGCTAACGCTGCTGCGATCCACCCTTGTCCCGCCACGCTCAGCCGTCCTCTTGATGAAAGACGAGCGTCATGCCGATCAAAATCGCCGCCGCCGCAGGCACGGTTGCCGCCAAGGGTAGCGGCAGCACGCCGGATTGGCCCAGTGCCTGCGTCACGTCACCGAAGAAATACACCCCAAATCCCGCCAAGGCGCTGTACAGAATGATGCGGGACGTCCCGCCATAGCGGGACAGCCGCAACGAAAAGCTCGCACTCATAAACACCATCGCCGCGAACAAAGCGGGCAGCGCCAGCAGGGTATAGAGGTAAAGCTGATAGCGGGTGGCGGCAAAGCCTGCTGCCTGCGCGGCGCGAATGAATGTCGGCAGATCCCAGAACGACAGCGTATCGGGGGAGGCGAAACTTTCCTGAATCCGCGCCGGCGTCAGCGTGGTCGGCAGATCATAGACCGCATGTTTGGTAGGCTGCCCGTTAGCGCCGCTCACCCAGGCATCGCTCAGCCGCCACAACCCGTCATGCAGCACCGCGTCCTTCGCATCGATGCGCCCCAGAAAGCGGTCGTGCGCGCCATAGAGAAAAATAATCACTTCCGAAAGCCGCGCGCCCTGATCCGACACCCGCAAGGCATGGATCACCGATTGGCTCTGCGCATCGCCCTGCCGCAGCCACAGCCCGTTGATCGAGACCGCAAGCTGGGAGGCTTCACCATGGACATATCTGGCTTCCAGCGCCGCAAAGCGGGAGAGAAATTTCGAGGAGATGGGCGTGCCCACCGTCACCGCCAATACGCCCAGCGTTACCGCCACCACCAGAGGCGGCGCCAGAAAATCCCAGGCCGAAACGCCCGCCGCCCGCGTCGCCACCAGTTCCTGGCTGCGCGACAGCCGCACAAAGCTGAACACCCCGCCCAGCAACACCGCGAACGGCAACATCTTCTGGCCGAGATCGGGCAGGTGCAAAAATCCCATGCCGATCACCACCGTCATCGGCACGTCTTTGCCCGCCGTGCGCCCCAGCAGATCAACCAGCGAAATCGAATAGGCCAGCAGCAGAAAGGTGCCGAAGACCACCATGACGCCCAGCAGATATTGCTTGCCGAGATAGCGATAGAGCGTCCACGACCAGCTCATGCCGCCGCCTCCAGCCGTGCTGCCCGCCGCCGCTGGACGATTTCTTCCGGGTCAAAGCCCATCAGCACCGCCAGCGCCGCCGCCGCGCCCAGCAGCGGCACGAGATAGAGCAACACATTGGCCAGCGGATGATTGGCGGCAAAGCCCTGCAAACCATAGCCCGCAATCCGCAAGCCCACCGCCAGCAGCGAGGCAATGGTCAGCCGCAGCGCATTGGCCCCGCGCCCGCGCCGCCCGCGCGTCACCGCCGCCAGCGCAATCAGCGCAAAAGCGATGCAATACAGCGGCGATGCCAGCCGGTTATGGCCTTCAGCCAGATAGATCGCGCGCGCCCGCTCCGTCAGATGCGCCGATTGCGGCCAGAACAGTTCAGGCAAAAAGCGTTCGCTCGCTGCCCGCTCGGTGAAGCGCTGCGGGCTGGCAAACTGATCGAGATCGAACACGTAACGGTCGAAGCGCAACATCGACAGCCGCGCCCCCCCGGCATCGGATTGCTCGATGGTGCCCTTGCTCATGATCAGCCGCGCGCCCACCGGCGTCTGCACCAACTGCCCGGCTTCGGCGAGATAGGTGATGGGCCGCCGCGCATTGCGATTGTCATGCACCAGCACGCCATTGATATCGCCCGACGAGGAAATATCGCGAATGAAAACGGTCAGCCCCTTCACCGGCGTATTGAACTCGCCGGGGTTGAACATTGCGGTGCCGATATCGGCGCGGATGTCGAGCACCTTGTCTTTCATCAACCGCTGGCCCAGCGGCATCATGTAAAGCCCGCACAGATAGGTTAGCGCCATGGTGATCGCGGCGGCCACAAACACCGGCACCGCCAACTGGCTGCGGCTGTAGCCCGCTGCCGACATCACCACCAATTCGCTGTCGCCATTGAGGCGGGAGAGGGCGTAAAGCGCGCCGGCAAAAAACGCCACCGGCAGCAGAATGACCAGCAGGCTCGGCAGCAGCAGCAGCGTCAGATAGAGAAAGGTTGGGGCCGATTGTCCTCGGTTGATCACCAGGTCAAGCAGATGCAACGACTGGGTGAGCCAGATCACCGCCGTAAGCAGCAACGTGAACAGGGCCATCGGCCCTGCCAGTTGCCTCAGCACATAATAAGACAGGCGCGGCATGGCCGGGCTTTCGCCCCTTTGTAGATTCGACCTAAACTAGCATCGAGGCACCGCCCCGACATCCCCGGCACCATCTGCGATCCGGGAAAGACTTGCAAACATAAGTACATGCGCGCTATCGCGCCCATAGCCCCATTGGTTCGGAGATTTCCACATGCAGCTCTCATTTGCCGCGCCAGGCGCCTCACCCCAGGGCGCCCTTGTCCTGGGTGCGCAGGCAGATGCGGTGTTAACGCCATCAGCCCTGCGGGCCGACAAGGCCAGCGGCGGCCTGCTGACACGGGCGCTCCAGTCCAGCCGGTTCAAGGGCAAGCCAAATGAAATTCTCGAAATCATCGCCCCCCATGGCCTCAAGGCCAGCCGGGTGTTGCTGGTCGGGCTCGGCAAGGGTGAAGACCTGACGTCCGCCCGGGCCGAAACCCTGGCCGCTACCATCATCGGCCGCCTGCTCACCAGCGGGGAGCGCGCCGTCACCTTCGAAATCGACCTGCCCAAGCCAGCCTCCCTCAGCGCCGCGGCGCTTTGTGCCCATCTGGCGCTGGGGGTGCGGCTGCGCAGCTATGCCTTCACCACCTACCGCCGCAAAACCCTCGAGGATTTCCAGCCCTCGCTGAAAACCGTCACCATCGCCTGCGCCGACGCTGCTGCCGCCAAACGCAGCTTTCAGGCCCTGTCGGCGATTGCCGATGGCGTGGCGCTGGCCCGCGATCTGGTCAACGAGCCGCCCAATGTGCTGAGCCCGCCCGAATTTGCGCGCAGAGCCAAAGCGCTCACCAAGGCCGGTCTCAAAGTCACCGTGCTGGGCGAGACCGAGATGAAAAAGCTCGGCATGAACGCCCTGCTCGGCGTCGGCAAAGGCAGCGAACAGCCCAGCCACCTGGTGGCGATGGAATGGAACGGCGCCCGCGCCAAATCCCGCGCGCCGCTGCTCTTGGTGGGCAAGGGCGTGTGTTTCGATTCCGGCGGCCTGTCGCTCAAGCCCGGCGCCGGCATGATGGGCATGAAGGGCGATATGGGCGGTGCCGCCGCCGTCACCGGCACCATGCTGGCGCTCGCCCGCCGCAAGGCCCGGGCCCATGTGGTGGGCATTATCGGCCTGGTGGAAAACATGCCCGATGGCAAGGCCACCCGCCCTGATGATGTGGTCGTCTCAATGTCCGGCCAGACGATCGAGGTGTTGAACACCGATGCCGAAGGCCGCCTCGTTCTGGCCGATGTGCTGTGGTATGCCCAGACCAAATACAAACCCGCCGCCATCGTCGATCTGGCAACGCTGACCGGCGCGATCATCGCGGCGCTGGGCCATGAACATGCCGGCCTGTTCTCCAACGACGACACGCTGTCCAAAAATCTCACAGAGGCGGGCACGGCAGAAGGTGAACCCGTCTGGCGCTTCCCTATGGGGCCGGGTTACGACAAGCTGATAAAATCCAAAATCGCCGACATGAAAAACATCGGTGGCCCCTTCGGCGGCTCGATCACAGCAGCCCAGTTCCTGCAACGCTTCGTGAAAGAGGGCACACCCTGGGCGCATCTCGATATCGCAGGTGTCGCCTGGCAGGACGGCGAGCAAAAACCGCTGATCCCAAGCTGGGGCACCGGCTGGGGCGTGCGCATCCTCAACCGGCTGATCGCCGATCATTATGAAACCTGAAATGGGTGAAACGTGAGCGAGGTCCTCTTCTACCACCTCGAACATCGAAGCCTGGATGACGTGTTGCCCAACCTCGTCGAGAAATCGCTCGAACGCGGCTGGCGTGTGGTTATCCGCACCGAATCCGCAGACCGCGCCCAGGCGGTAGACGCTCTGCTCTGGAGCTTCTCGGAAGAAAGCTTCCTGCCCCATGCGCAAGCGGGCGATGGCGATCCCGCCCGCCAACCGGTTCTGATCACGGTGGAGGAGGGCAATCCCAACGCCGCCAACATCCTCTTTCTGGTCGGCGGCGCCGCCGCGCCCGACTGGGCAAATGCGCAGATCGCAAGCCTCGCCCGCATCGTGCTGCTATTCGATGGCCGTGACGACCAGGCGGTCGACACAGCCCGCACCGCCTGGCGCAACGCGCGCGCGGCCAATCACGCCGTGACCTACTGGAAAGAAAGCCCGAGCGGCAAATGGGAGAAACAGGGTTGATCGATTATCTTCTGCCCATCGCGCTGATGCTCGCCTGCGTCGTGCACATCATCAAAACGGGCCGCAATTTCATCTGGGTCTATGTGGTGATCTTCATCCCGATCTTCGGCGCGCTGGTCTATGGCGCCGTCGAAATCGTCCCGTCCTTTTTCAGAAGCCGCACGGCACAAAAATTCGGCGCCGAAGCCAAAGCCATCGCCGATCCCAATCGATCGTTTCGCGAAGCACGGCGCGCCGTCGAAATCACCGGCTCGGTCGATGCCAAACGCGCGCTGGCCGAAGAATATGCCCGCCGCGGCAACCATGGCGAAGCGATTCACATTTATCAGGATGCGCTGGTCGGCCAGTTCGCCGACGACCCCGCTTTATTGATGGGCCTGGCCCGCGCCCAGTTCGCAGCAGGCGACGGGGCAGGGGCACAAGCAACGCTGGATCACCTGCAAGCCGCCGACTCGACCTTCATCTCGCCAGACGCCCACCTCACCTATGCCCGCGCGCTGGAGATGCAGGGCAAAGACGACGAAGCCCTCGCCGAATATGCCCGTCTCGTCCCCTATTTCTCAGGCGAAGAAGCCCGCGCCCGCTACGGCCTGCTGCTGCAAAAACACGGCCACACAGACGAAGCCCAGGCCCAATTCGCCGAAATCATAAAAATGCTGGACGGCGCCCCCAGGCGCCACCAACAAGCCCAAAAAGAATGGTTCGATATCGCCCGCAGATACGCCCGCCGATAAAACAACGGCGTCTTAGCGAATAGAAATCGAAATTTGCTTTTGCAAATTTCGGGGAGGGGTGAAGGTGCTAACCGAGAGCTAGAATCTCCACAATTCTCACCCCTCGCGCGCCACCCGCGCCCGCCGCGCAACCTCCGCCTCCGTCGGTGCCTCAAGCGCAAACGATCCGGTGCGCACAGCACCCGCCCGCTCATACACTGCCATCACCACCCCGGTCGTAGAAACCGCGTGAGACGTCAGCGTCAAAGCCCCCGGCGCAGCACCCCCGCCAAACAACCGCTTGCCCTTTCCGAGCACGACCGGAAAAGTCAGCAGCCGAAATTCATCAACGAGGTCATGGGCAAAAAGCGTCTGCAACAACACGCTGCTGCCTTGGGTGAGCAACACCGGCCCATCGTCCTGCTTCAGCCGCGCAATCTCCGCCGCCACATGACCGGTCAACGCAACGGAATTTTCCCAACTGAGCGGGGCGCCCGAAGATGTCGCAACATATTTGGTCGCTTTGGAAAACACCGGCCCCACCGGATCGTCATCCCCGACAAAGGGCCAATGGGCGGCAAATATCTCGTATGTCTTGCGCCCGAGAAGAAGATCGAACGGTGCGGCGAACATCGCGCCCATGAACGCGCCCATGGCGTCGGCCCAATAAGGCGCCGTCCACCCGCCAAAGCCAAACCCGCCACTGGGGTCTTCCTCCGGCCCACCCGGCGCCTGCATCACCCCATCCAAACTCACAAACGCTGCTGCAATAATTTTCCGCATGTCTGTCTCCTGGGTCAGGGTCGTCCGTCAGTTACTCCGCTTGCGCCGCCTCATAGTCTTCATTGGCTTTCATCCAGCGCTCTTCCACCGCCTTCAGCTTGCGCATGGCGTCCGCCCGCTTCTTGGAAACGGCGTTGGCCTTGTTTACATCCTGCACAAACAGCAGCGGATCGGCCAGCGTCGCATCATATTTTTTGATCTCCACGCTCAGCACTTCGATCTGTTTTTCTTCCGTCTCCACGCGCTCTTTCAGCGGTTTCAACGCTTTGCGCCTGTCCGCATCCGCGCGCCGCGCGGCCTTGGAAGGCTTGTCCTCTTTCGTTGATCCCGGCCGCCTGCCGTCGCCCGACAGCAAAAACGTCTTGTAATCGTCCAGATCGCCATCAAACGGCTTTACCGTTCCATCGGCCACCAGCAACAAGGTGTCGGCGGTGGATTCAATCAACCGCCGGTCATGGCTGACCAGAATAACCGCGCCCTCAAAATCATTCAGCGCCTTCATCAATTCATTGCGCGCATCGATGTCCAGATGGTTGGTCGGCTCGTCGAGGATCAAAAGGTTCGGCTTGTCCAGCGTCGCCAGCGCCAGCATCAGCCGCGCCCGCTCCCCGCCCGAAAGCTTGGCCACATCGGTCTTCACCTTGTCGGATGAAAAGCCAAAGCCCGCGAGCTGCGTGCGCAACTGCGTTTCATTCAGCTTGGGCCGCACGCGGCTAAGCGTTACCAGCGGCGTCACCGAGCCATCCAGCTCATCGAGCTGATGCTGCGCAAAATAGCCTGGTATCAGCTTTTTCGCCCGCACCAGGTCGCCGCCCGTGCTCTCCAGCTTGCCCACCAGCAATTTCGCCAGGGTCGATTTGCCATTGCCGTTCTTGCCCAGCAGCGCAATCCGGTCATCGGGGTCGATCCGCATCGAAAGCCCGCTCAAAATCGTCTTGCCGGTCTCATAGCCGGTGGAGGCCCGGTCCATGGTAATCAGCGGCGGATTGGCCTCGGTCGGCTGCGGAATACGAATGGGCGCGACATGCTCGTCCAGCGCAATCGACACCGGCCCCAGCTTCTCCAGCATCTTGATGCGGCTCTGCGCCTGGCGCGCCTTCGATGCCTTGGCCCGAAACCGATCGACGAAAGACTGCAGATGCTTGCGAGTCGCGTCCTGCTTCTTGGCAAAGGACGCATCGAGCATCTTCTTGGCCGTGCGTGCTTCGGAAAACTTGTCGTAGCCGCCGGTGTAGAGGAGCAGTTTGCCTTTATCGAGATGCAGAATGAATTCGGCCGCCGTGTTCAGCAGATCGCGGTCATGGCTGACAATCAAAACGGTGCCGCGATAGCGCTTGAGAAAATCCTCAAGCCACAACACCCCTTCAAGGTCGAGATAGTTGGTCGGTTCGTCCAGCAGCAAAAGATCGGGCGCCGAAAACAGAATGGCGGCCAGCGCCACGCGCATCCGCCAGCCGCCCGAAAATTCCGCACACGGACGAAGCTGGTCTTCCGGCGAAAAGCCAAGGCCGGACAAAATCGCCGCCGCCCGCGCCGGCGCGGACCAGGCGTCAATCGCCTCCAGCCGGGAATGAATATCCCCGATCCGGTGCGGATCGGTCGCAGTCTCGGATTCGGTCAAAAGGGTCGTGCGCTCGGTATCGGCCTCCAGCACCGTGTCCAAAAGGCTGACCTGGCTCGCGGGCGCTTCCTGCGCCACCGCCCCCATCCGCGCACCAGAAGGGAGCGATATCTCCCCGCCATCGGCATGGAGTTGCCCCATGATGAGCTTCAAAAGCGTGGTTTTCCCGGCTCCGTTGCGCCCCACAAGGCCAACGCGCCGCGCGGTCGGCAATTGAGCCGAAGCCCCCGAAAGGATTTCCCGCCCCGCGATACGATAGGTGATGTTGTCTATGACCAGCATAAGCGGGCTTGTAGCAACGGCTTGCGCCGATGCAAACCACGCCTGTATAAGGCGCGCGCTTTTCACTCTCACTCACGGGGTTTCCCATGGCGCTTGAGCGCACGTTCTCGATCATCAAGCCGGACGCGACGCGCCGGAACCTCACCGGCCAGATCATCGCCCGGTTCGAAAAATCCGGCCTTCGCGTCATCGCGTCGCGCCGCATCAAGCTGAGCAAGGAACAGGCCGAAACCTTCTACGGCGTCCACCGCGAACGCCCCTTCTTCAATTCGCTGGTCGCCTTCATGACCTCCGGCCCGGTGGTGGTACAGGTTCTGGAAGGCGAAAACGCCATCGCCAAGAACCGCGAAGTGATGGGCGCAACCGACCCGTCCAAGGCCGCTGACGGCACAATCCGCAAGGATTTCGCCGAATCCATCGAAGCCAACTCCGTCCACGGCTCCGACGCCCCGGAAACCGCCGCCCAGGAAATCCACTTCTTCTTCAGCGATCTGGAAATCCACGCCTAAAGTCCTCCGACCCTCCCCTTGAGGGCGCAGGTAGCGACAGCGTACCGACATCGAACAAATCTGTAGCGAAGCGAAAGATTTTTCGGGGAGGGGTCCAGGTCTCACCACCTAATTCCCTCCCCGAACGTTCCGACATACCAGTTCCCCACCCAAGCAGGGTGATCCCCCCACCAAACCCCGCTACGCTCCCCCTTCATCAAAGGGGCAACGCGCTATGCAGGGCAAAACCATCGTCATCACCGGCGCCACCTCCGGCATAGGCGAGGTCGCCGCCATCCGCCTGTCCGAACAAGGCGCGCGGCTCGTCATGGTCGCGCGTGATCAGGCCCGCGCCGACGCCACCTTGCAAAAACTCAAAGGCACCGGCCACACCACCCATCTGGCCGATCTGTCCCGCCTCTCCGAAATGAAGCGCGTGGCAACCGCCATCGCCGCCGCCGAACCCAAAATCGATGTGCTGATGAACAATGCAGGCGCTTTGTTCAACGCTCGCGAGGAAACGCCAGACGGTCTCGAAAAAACCTTCGCGATGAATCACATGGCCTATTTCGTGGTGACCAACATCCTGCTGGACCGGCTGAAAGCCACACCGGGCGCCCGCATCGTCTCCACCGCGTCCGATGCCCATATCCGCGCGTCACTGGATTTCGACGACCTGCAATCGGAAAAGCGCTTCTTCGGCTTCACGGTCTACAGCAAGTCCAAACTCGCCAACATCCTCTTCACCCGCGAACTCGCTCGCCGCCTTCAAGGCACGGGCGTCACCGCCAATTGTCTCCATCCCGGTTTCGTCGCAACCCGTTTTGGCGATCACAGCGGCGGCCTCGTCCAAACCCTCACCAAACTGGTCAAACCCGTCGGTGCCATCAGCCCCGAAAAAGGCGCGCAAACCATGCTCTATCTCGCCACGTCACCAGACGTCGCGAATATCAGCGGTAAATATTTCTACAAGTGCAAACAAAAGCGCCCGAGCAGGCACGCGCAAAACGACGCCGATGCCAAACGCCTGTGGGACATCTCAGCCAAAATCGCGAGCCTGTAATGCTGGACAAATCTCAAAAACGTGAAGCCGCCCGCGCCTATAAAGAGCGCAAAACCTCACCCGGAATTTTCGCGGTGCGCTGCACACAAACGGGCGACGTCTGGGTCGGCGCCACACGCAACCTCGACACGCAGCAAAACAGCACCTTCTTCACCTTGCGCACCGCCAGCCACACCAACAAAAAGCTACTGGCCGCCTTCAACCAACATGGCGAAGACGCGTTCACCTACGAAGCAGTGGAAGAAATCGATGCCGAAGACCTGACCACGTATCTTCTCAACGCCGCCCTGAAAGACCGCGAACACCACTGGCGCGAAAATCTCAAAGCCGCAAACATCATCGGCTAACCCCACCTGTCATTCCCGGCGGGCGAAGCGAGGGAAGGGAACCCAGGTGGGACGCATCGAACGGTTTCAAACGCGCTTAAAAACCGCGCGCCCGTCTTCCAGCACCACATCCCCCCGCGCCACCATCTCAAGCGCGGCGGGATACAGCGTGTGCTCCTGCTCCAGCACCCGCGCCGCCAGCGTATCGGCCGTATCATCGGCCAAAACCGGCACAGCGGCCTGCGCAATAATCGGCCCGGAATCCAGCTCCGCCACAATAAAATGCACCGTGCAACCCGAAACCTTCACCCCAGCATCGAGCGCCTGTTGATGCACATGGATGCCTTTGAACGACGGCAAAAGGGAAGGGTGTATGTTGAGCAATTTCCCCTCCCATTCTCGCGCAAACCATTCCGAATGAATGCGCATGAACCCAGCCTCGCAGACAAGCTCCACGTCCGCATCGCGCAGCGCCGCATCCACCGCCCGATCAAACGCCTCGCGGCTCTCAAAGCCCTTGTGCGAAATCGCGCGTGCTTCAATCCCCGCCGCGCGTGCCACATCCAGCCCGCCCGCGCTCTCGATATTGGACAGCACCAAAACAATCTCAGCCGGAAAATCAGGCGCAGCCGCCGCCGCGATCAGCGATTTCAAATTGCTGCCGCGCCCCGAAACCAGCACAGCGGTGCGAACCTTGGCCATCAGAGTTTCAGCGCTCCCGCATACCGCACCTGCGCTTCACCATCGCCCTTGCCCAGCGTGCCAATGCGCAAAGCGCTCTGCCCTGCATCGGCAAACGCCGCCATCACCGCATCGGCCTTCTCCGCCTGCGCAATCACCACAAGCCCGATGCCGCAATTGAACGTGCGCAACATTTCCGAAGCCGCAATCCCCGCCGTAGAAGCCAGCCAGCCAAACACAGGCAGCGGCGTCCAACTTGAAAGATCAATCAGCGCATCCAGCCCATCGGGCAGCGCCCGCGGCACATTCTCGGTGATCCCGCCGCCAGTGATATGCGCAAGGCCCTTCACGCCGCCGGTGGCAATCGCCGCCAGCGCGCTCTTCACATACAGCGCAGTCGGCGCAATCAACACCTCGCCCAATGTCTGGCCGGGCGCAAACGGCGCGGGCGCGGCGTACCCAACGCCACACTCAGCCACCACCCGGCGCACCAGCGAAAACCCGTTGGAATGAACCCCGCTCGACGCCACGCCAATCAGCACATCGCCGTCGACCATCGTATCGGCCTTGGGCAAAATCGCGCCGCGCTCCACCGCGCCGACGCTAAAGCCCGCAAGGTCAAAATCACCCTTGCCATACAGCCCCGGCATCTCAGCGGTTTCCCCGCCAATCAACGCGCAGCCACTGTCCTTGCAAGCCCGCGCAATGCCTTCAATCACCACGGCGGCCTGCTCAACCTCCAGCTTGCCGGTCGCATAGTAATCCAGAAAGAACAGCGGCTCGGCCCCCTGCACGACCAGATCATTGACGCACATCGCCACCAGATCCTGCCCAATCCCGGCAAACAGCCCGGTATCAATGGCGACCTTCAGCTTGGTTCCCACCCCATCGGTCGCCGCCACCAGAACCGGGTCGGCAAAGCCCGCGGCCTTCAGATCGAACAGCCCGCCAAACCCACCCAGCGCCGCATCGGCGCCCGGCCTGCGTGTCGCCTTGGCGGCAGGGGCAATGCGCGCCACCAGCGCCTCGCCTGCATCGATATCGACGCCAGCGTCTTTATAAGTGAGGCTGTTGCGGCCGGTGGGAGGCGTGGTCATCGTCATATGATCCGAGATAGGGGATTAGTGCCCCAATTAAACGAGCCGGGGGCTAAGGCCAAGCTGCGCTTTCGCCTTTCCGGCCCGCCCTCTATATTCAGGCCGTGCTAAAGGTTCCCCATGCCCCGGATTCTCCTCAGTCTTGCCTTCGCCCTTCTTGCGGCTCTGCCCGCCCGGGCCGCCGATAACCCCTTCACCGTCAAAAATGTGCCGGTGGATGCCTCCGCCTCGGCCTCGGTCGAAGCCCAGACCATCGCCATCAATGGTGGCCGCCCCCGGGCCTGGACCACGCTGTACCGCCGCATCACACGGCAGGACGACTGGC
Organism: Rhizomicrobium sp.; assembly: GCA_035497595.1. GTDB lineage: Bacteria > Pseudomonadota > Alphaproteobacteria > Micropepsales > Micropepsaceae > Rhizomicrobium. Next base: position 18,826 of record DATJDE010000046.1, read on the forward strand.
CGCGCCAGCCCCAGCTCGACGATGCCGCCATCCAGCGCCTGATCCGCAGTTTCGATGTGAGCGATGAGCGGCGCTCCACCACCCGTTATGTGGCCAAAGTCACCTATATCTTCAGCCAACCGGCGGTCGAACGGCTGCTGCGGGCCAACAATATTTCCTATGTGGTGGCTCAAAGCAGCCGAATTCTGGTCATCCCGGTCTCGCCCGCCTATGTGCAGGGGGATTCCTGGTCGCTCGCCTGGACCG
>DATJDE010000047.1:0-5555 GCA_035497595.1 Rhizomicrobium sp.
CGACCAGTGTAGGCGGGGAACAATACTCCGACCCGTCACGCGGTGGCGGTGTTCCATCCAGCAGCTTCTGTTCCTATAGCGATCCCAATCCGCTCGGGAGCGTGAATGATGAAGGGCATAACTATTTCCTGAGCCAGAATCCTTATGTGCTCAATTCCTATGCCCTGTTCGGTGAAACCTATTACGCTGTCACGCAGGATTTAAAGCTGACCGGGGGCTTGCGCTGGACTAAGGATAACAAGCATTTCACGCTGATCCCGAGTTGGCTGTTGGGCAATGGCTATGGCTATCCGATCACTGGCGTCGTCGATCAGAGTTGGGGCGAATTCACCGGCCGCTTTGCGGCGAACTGGTCGCCAAAGCTTGATTTCACCGATCAGACGATGCTCTACGCGTCCTACGCCCATGGCTATAAAGCGGGCGGCGCCAATCCACCCGGTGCGGTTCTGCTGCAATATGCCAGCAGTGGGCAGAACAACCCCATCCATCCGCTGGGCTTCAAACCGGAGTTCATTGATGCCTTTGAACTCGGCACCAAAAACACCCTATGGGATGATACGCTGACCCTGAATGCCGGCGCATTCTTCTACAATTATAAGAATTATCAAATCTCTGAAATTGCCGACCGCACCGCCGTCAACCGCAATTTCGATGCGCGCGTCAAAGGCGCAGAGGTCGAGGCGATCTGGGAGCCGACGCCGGGCCTGCGCCTGAATTTCGGTGGCGGCTGGCAGGATGCTCGTGTCGCCAAAGGCATGAAGGCTGTTGATCTGATGGATCGTGCCGATGTCGCCAACCATCCCGACTGGATGGTGATGAAGCCCTTCGCGGTCAAAGCCTCAAACTGCATCTTCCCGAAATATGTGGTGCAGGCGCTGATACTGGACGGGGCGCAGTATGGCCAGGGTAACCCCGCCGTCGAGGCCTGTGGCTATGCCTATAGCGGCCAGACAGACCAGATAACGCATGAGCTCGTAAAGCTCGATCCGGTGACGCGCATGCCCTTTGACGTGAATGGGCCGCCCACCACGACACAACCTGCGGGCCTTCCGCCGCCAGCAGGCTATCAGGGGTACAATCCGCTCACCGCGCCCAACAATGGCGAAGGCTTCGACAAAGACATCAGCGGCAACATGCTACCCAATGCACCGCCCTGGACCATGTCTGTCGGCGCGCAATATTCCCTGCCTGTTTCGGACGATTGGGCGGCCACCTTGCGCGGTGACTTCTACTGGCAGGACGATAGCTGGTGGCGGGTCTTCAACGATCATGAATATAACCGCCTGCATGGCTACACCAACCTCAATATAACGCTGATTCTCACCAGCCAGTCGGGCTGGCAGGCGATGGCCTTCATGAAGAACGTGTTCAACACCACGGCCATCACCGGGGCGTTCCTCAACAGCGATGACAGCGGGCTGACAACCAACGTGTTTCTGACCGATCCAAAGCTGATCGGCCTGCGCGTCACAAAGAACTGGTAAGGGGGAAAACACACAATGAGCGAACTGATCACCACACAGCCGCCGCCGGATTTTCGCTGGAAGCTTTTGAGCACCGTGTCTGCTCTGGCGCTTCTCACATCCGTCGCCATCGCCGAAGATGTCCAGGCCCGCGAAGGCGATGGCCCAACCGTCTGGGTGGAAATCGGCACACAGCTGGAGCGGATCGATGGCGCGCAAAGCCCGTTCACCGCGCCCTTCCTGTTGCAAACACCGGTCCCTGGCGCCTTCACACCCGTGTCGCCGATCGATGCCCAGCGTCCGCCGCGTTACAGCATTGGCGGTGAAGGGCGGATTCTGATTACGCCGCAAGACTCCGACTGGGTTGTGTCAGCCGCTGTCCGCTATGGCCGCTCCAACGGCAAAAAACATATTCACAAACAGACCAACGATCCCGATCGTGTAAAATATATCGGGCCAGCTACAAATTTTACTGTTCCGATCTATCTGGGCCGTTTTGCGGATTCAAAAGTCAAGCAGCGTGAAAGCCATCTGCTGTTGGATTTTCAGGTGGGCAAGGATGTCGGGCTCGGGCTGTTTGGACAGTCAGGGCAGTCCACGCTGAGCCTTGGTGTGCGCTATGCGCAATTCGTGAGCAAAACCACTGTCGATCTCGCCGCACGTCCCAGCTTTGAAAGCTACAAAGGCAGCTTCAAATATTACTATCGCTTCCATAACTATAATCTGGATGCCAGCAGCGCCCGCAGCTTTCACGGCATCGGTCCCTCTCTGTCATGGGAAGGCTCCACACCTTTGGCGGGCAACAGCGATTCCGCACAGTTCAATTTCGATTGGGGTGTGAATGCCGCTGTGCTCTTCGGGCGGCAAAAAACGAAAACCAGCCATGAAACGCTGGATCGTTACTTTAAGCAGCTCGAATACAATCACCCATTACCGCTCATCGGCACATCTCATTACAACGTCTTCGATCATGTGACCGGGCAGTCCAGCCGCCGCAAATCTGTCACCGTCCCCAATCTGGGCGCTTTCGCAGGCCTGTCGGTGAAATTTCCCAACGCCAAGGTGAGCCTCGGCTATCGCGCCGACTTCTTCTTCGGCGCCATGGATGGCGGGATCGACGTGCGCAGGTCCGACGACCGCTATTTCCGCGGCCCCTTTGCAAAGCTCAGTATAGGCCTGGGTGACTAACAAGGAATTTTATCTGATATTTGAACTTGAATATTCTGCTTTTTATCCTATAATTGGGATGGAAAGATTGAATAGGACCAGAAAGTTCAAAATTCGCCGCCACCGGTGGCGGCGAGGATAACGCGAGACCATACAGGGCAGGGTGCGAACTCGCGCGCACCCGCCAGGCCCGTGGGACAGGTGAAGGTGCGGGCGGCCAAGTGCGTCGCTCGCCAGCCGTAACTTAGATGCCAAAGACGGGCACCATCAGGTGTCCGTCTTTTTTGCATCCCCCACCCGTACCGACCCACGCGCCGATTGTCCTATAGGCTGAACCCAGTCACCTGACCGTTCACGGGGGAACTGGCGAGGGATGGCCGAGAAAATACCGGAGACCAGCAGTGAAACAACCGACCCGCGTCCTGCGGGCGAGGTCAGTGCTGTGTCTGCAGTAGAGGATTGGTTCGTCCGAGAGGTCCTGCCGCTGGAGGCGATGTTGATGCACTTTCTGCATCAGAATTGGCGCAACAAAGCCGATCTGGAAGATTTCCGGCAGGAGATCTATGCCCAGTTGTTGCAAGCCGCCGAAACCGCGCTGCCCGAGCGCACCCGCCCCTTTGTCTTCGCCACCGCCCGCAACCTGCTGATCAATCGCGTGCGCCGCGAACAGATCGTCCCCATCGATGCGGTGGCCGATATGGATAGCTTCGCCCTGGCCTCCGACGAACCCGGCCCAGACCGCAACGTCATCGCCCGCGATACCTTGCGCAAACTGCATCTGGCGCTGGACCGCCTGCCACCGCGCGCCCGTGAAGCGGTGGTGATGCGCCGTATAGAAGGCCTGTCCCGCAGCGAAATCGCGCAGCGCATGGGCATCACCGAACGCACAGTGGCCGAACACATCGCCAACGGCATGCGCATCCTCGCCAACACCCTGTTCGGCGAAACCCCCAAGGGGGACGCATGAGCACCGACATCGAAGCCACTGCCGCTCGCTGGCTGGAACGCAAAGATGGCGAAGGCTGGTCCCCCGCACAGCAAGCCGAACTGGATGGCTGGCTCGCCCAATCGCCCGCCCATCGCGCCGCCTTCTGGCGCCTGAAAGCGGCATGGGCGCAGGCCGAACGGCTGGTCGCGCTCAAACCCGCCCCCTTGGATCGCGCCGCGACCGCCCCCAGCCGCCGCCCGCTATTCTTCCGCCTCGCGGCCGCCTGCGCCGTGGTCGCGATGGTCGGTCTGACCGCAAACATCATTTTCAAAGAGCCCGCGCCGCGCAGCTATTCCACCGCGGTCGGTGAACGCAAAACCCTCACTTTGCCGGATGGCACGCAGATCGAACTCAACACGGATACGCATTTACGCATCGCCAGCGGTAATGCACGCAAGGTCTGGCTTGATCGCGGCGAAGCTTTTTTCCAGATCAAACATGACGCCGCCAATCCGTTTCTGGTGTTGATGGGCGATCATCGTGTCATCGATCTGGGCACCAAGTTTCTCATCCGCAAAGACGGTGTGCGCACCGAAGTGGCGTTGGTTGAAGGCAGTGCGCGGCTGGAATCGGCCCGCAATGCATCCGCCGTGCTCAAACCCGGTGATATCGCTTATGCCACTGCCGACAAGATGACCGTCACCAAAGCGCGCGAACACACAGTGTCGAACGCGCTTGGCTGGCGCCATGGCGTGATCATATTCGATCGTACCACGCTGGCGGACGCGGCGGCGGAACTGAACCGTTACAACACACAGCAGATCGTGATCCTTGATCCGGCTGCCGCACGCCTCACCATTCACGGACGTTTCCCGTCCAACGACACAACAGCCATCGTCAACGCCGCGCGGGATGTTTTCGGCCTGCGGGTCGAAATGCGCGGAAACGACATTCTCATCTCGCGGTAACGCCCGCGCACAACATGTGAATAACGGGGGGTAGCATGCATAACATTCAACGAAACATCTGCCGGTTGATGGCAGGCGCAAGCCTTGCCGCCTTGGGCGCTTCGGCCGCTGCCGCTGGCTCGTTCGACATTCCGGGCGGTGAACTGAAAGCCGCGCTCGATAGTTATGCGCGCCAGACCGGTGTTTCACTTGTGGTGTCCGATGCCGCCCTCAAAGGTGTGCAGACACCAGGCGTGCGCGGCCAGCTTTCCGATGATGCGGCCCTCAGCCGTCTTCTCTCCGGCACCGGCTTTGCAATCCGCCGCTATCAGAACAGCGCCATCACCCTGGTGCGCGAACAAAGATCGGAAAACGAACGCACCGTCATAACACCCATCGAACTAGCGCAGGCAGCCCCGGCGGTACGTGCGGTGGAAACCGTGACGGTTACCTCCTCAAAACTCGGCGGCGCGGATGTGCAATCGATCCCGATTTCCATCACGGCGCTGAGCCAGGAACAGCTCACCTCCTCGCAAACCAATGGCGGCCCGGACCTGATCAAACAGGTTCCGAACATGACCTTCACTAAAACAAATTTTTCCGGCTATTCCATTCAGTTGCGCGGCATTGGCACACAGGCCATCTCGGTGACCACAGATCCGGCGGTTGCAGTTGCCTTCAACGATACGCCCTTCATCCGCAACCACTTCTTCGAACAGGAATTCTACGACGTTGCCCAGGTCGAAGTGCTGCGCGGTCCCCAAGGCACGCTTTATGGGCGCAATGCAACCGCGGGCGTAGTGAACATCACCTCGGCCAAGCCGACCGATCAGTTCGAGGCGATGGCCTCGGGCGAGGTCGGAAATTTTGGCTCGCGGCGTTTCGAAGGGATGATCAACATCCCGATTTCAGATGATTACCTGGATATTCGCGCAGCGGGCGAGTGGACCAAGCGTAACGGCTACGCCTTGAACGAGTACAACAATTCTTCAATCGATGGTCGCAATCTGTGGTCCAGCCGCCTGTCCATTGGCTGGAAGCCCGTGCAGA
>DATJDE010000048.1:0-7975 GCA_035497595.1 Rhizomicrobium sp.
ATTGGCGAACCGGCGCTGGCGCATCTGATTCAGCCGCTGCTGGAGGGCTGGTCGACCAGTTTTGCCACCATCGGCTCGCATGCGCTGGCGGTGGCCATTGCCTTCATCCTGATCACCACCCTGCATATCGTGTTGGGCGAATTGGCGCCCAAGAGCCTTGCCTTGCAGCGCAGTGAGGGCACGGCCCTGTGGGTGGTGCGCCCGCTTGGGCTGTTTCTCTTTTTGCTGCGCCCGGCAATTTTGGCGCTTAACGGGTTGGGCAATCTGGTGTTGCGGCTGTTCGGCCTCAAGCCCGGCGCGGGCGATGGGATTATGCATTCGCCCGAAGAACTGAAATTTCTCATCCGTGAAAGCCATGGCGCCGGGATTTTGAAGCAGGCGCAGCAGGAAGCGGTGGTGCGCATTCTCAATATCGGGGATCGGCGCATTGGCGCCATCATGACGCCGCGCCCGGAGGTGGACTGGATCGACGCCGATGACGACCGCGAGGTCATGCTGCGCACGGTGCGCGCCTGCAAGCACGATCAGATGCTGGTGGGGCGCGGCAGTGTCGATGAATTTCTCGGCATGGTGCTGAAGAAGGATCTGCTCGACCAGATTCTCGACAGCCGCACCATCGATCCGCTGGCGGTGATCCGCGAGCCGCTGGTGGTGCATGAATCGACGCCGATCTTCAAAGTGCTGGAGGCGTTTAAAAAGGCGCCGATCCGGTTGTGCGTGATTCTGGACGAATATGGTTCGTTGCAGGGGATCGTGACGCTGACCGATCTGCTGGAAGCCATTACCGGCGATCTGCCCGATGCGGAAGGTGAAGAACCCGATGCGGTGGAACGTGCCGATGGCTCGCTGCTGATCGATGGCACGATGCCGGCGCCTGAGGCGTTTGACCGGTTGTCGCTGCTGCGCCCCTCTGGTGGGGATTTTTATACCATTGCGGGTTTTGCGCTCTTTCAGCTTGGGCATTTGCCGGAGGCGGGGGAGCGGTTTGTCTATGACGGCTGGAGTTTTGAGATCGTCGATATGGATGGGCGGCGGATCGACAAGCTGCTGGTGACGCGGCTTGACGAGGATGTGGATGGGTCGGGTTAGGGTTTGTCTTCGCCGGGAGCGGACGGAACCTAAAAGTTAGCCAGCGCTGAAAGTTTTTCTTGACCGGCATCATGCACCGGTCAATACTTTCCGACATGGCTAAGTTTTCAACTGATTTGGATAAAGCTTTTTCCGCACTCGCAGATCCGACCAGGCGGGCGATCGTCAGTCGTTTGTGTGATGGACCGAGATCCGTAAGCGAACTTTCCGAGCCGTTCGAACTGGCTCTGCCATCGCTGCTCAAACATGTGCGTGTTCTTGAGCAGAGCGGGCTCATCAGCTCCGAGAAAGTTGGACGCGTTCGAACCTGCAAGATTGAGTCGCACGCCCTTCATGCGACCGAAGCGTGGATACACCAGCATATTTCTGCCTGGGAGAAACGCCTCGATCGCATGGAAGCCCACATCGCACGCATGAAGAGGAAGAATTAAGACCATGAGCGACCCTTTGAAAAACTCCCCTTGGCGGGACTGGCCTATCGATCGTGAAATTGTCTTAAGCCGGGTTATCGATGCTCCCCGGAGCGTCGTTTACGCCGCCTGGACGGACCCGGATCAAATTGTAACGTGGTTTGGGCCTGAAGGCATGGTGATCGAAACCAAGGAGATCGACCTTAATCCGGGCGGGGTCTGGCGGTTCGACATGGTCGCTTCCGATGGCACGCGCTACAGCAACCGAATGGTTTTTCTTTATATGGAGGCCCCGGCACTCATCGAGGTCGAGCACGGTTCGGATCAGGAAAACGACCCCGGCAGATTCAGAATGCGCGTCACCTTCGATGAACAAAGCGACGGCAAGACCGTTCTCACGCTGCGTCAAATGCATCCGTCCAAGGAGCAACGAGAATGGGCGATCGGCTTTGGCGCTGTCGAATATGGAGGGCAAACGCTTGCGAAACTGGCCCTCCATGTTGCGAAGGTCAGGGGTCAATGAGCGAATGGGTCTGCAAGTCCGACATTCTGGCCTAGAGCAGGCCCATGGCTTTGAAGCTGACATGGCCGCTGCGGCCGATCACCAGGTGGTCGTGGACGGCGATGCGCAACGCTTTGGCGGCGTCGGCGATTTGGCGGGTCATTTCGATGTCGGCGCGGCTGGGAGTGGGATCGCCGCTGGGGTGGTTATGCACCAGGATGATGGCCGAGGCGCCCAGTTCGAGGGCGCGTTTGACGATTTCGCGCGGGTAGACCGGCGTGTGATCGACGGTGCCGCGTGCCTGCACTTCGTCGGCGATGAGGATGTTTTTGCGATCCAGGAACAGGGTGCGGAATTCTTCGGTCTGGCTGCGGGCCATGGTGGCGGTGCAGTGATCGATCAGGGCGTTCCATGAGGTGAGGGCCGGTTTGCCGAGCACCTGTGTTTTGGTCAGGCGCAGGGCTGCGGCTTCGATGATTTTCAGGTGCGCGGCTACGCTTTCCCCCACGCCTTTGATTTCCATCAGCCGGTCGATGGGGGCGGCGATCACTTCGGCAAAGCTGCCGAAATGGGCGATCAATTGTTTGGCCAAGGGTTTGACATCGCGGCGCGGGATGGCGGCGAAGAGGGCCAGTTCCAGGATTTCGTAATCGGGCATGGCATCTGCGCCGCCTTCGAGAAAGCGGCTGCGCAGGCGCTGGCGATGATCGAGGTAATGCGGCGCAGGCGTGAAGATGCGGCCGATATCTTCGACAGCGCTCTGCGGCGTCGGCTCAGAGATAGGGAGGTTTGTGCCAGCCTTTTGGCGAGAGGGTGAAGATTTCGACGCCATTCTCGGTCACCCCCACGGAATGTTCGAACTGTGCGGTCAGCGAGCGGTCACGTGTCACCGCGGTCCAACCGTCATTGAGAACTTTTACGCCATAATTGCCGAGATTGATCATCGGTTCGACGGTGAAGAACATGCCCGGCTTGAGTGTGAGGCCGTGCCCTTCGCGGCCGTAATGCACGATGTTGGGCAGGGTGTGGAAAATGCGCCCCAGACCGTGGCCGCAGAAATCGCGCACCACCGAGCAGTGTTCCTCACCTTCGGTATAGGACTGGATGGCGTGGCCGATGTCGCCCGTGGTTTTGCCGGGTTTGACGAGGTTGATGCCGCGCATCATCGCGTCATACGTAATGTCGACCAGCCGTGTGGCTTTGCGCTTTACGTCGCCGACCAGATACATCCGGCTGGTATCGCCATGCCAGCCATCGACGATCACGGTGACGTCGATATTGACGATGTCGCCATCGCGCAGCGGCTTGTCGTTGGGGATGCCGTGGCAGACCACATGATTGATCGAGGTGCAGACCGTGTGGCGGTAGCCGCGATAGCCAAGGCAGGCCGGAATGCCGCCATTGCTCACCACATAGTCGTAGGCGACCTTGTCCAGCTCGGCGGTGGTGACGCCGGGTTTGACCAGTTCCACCATCAGGTCCAGCACTTCGGCGCCGAGGCGGCCCGCTTTGCGCATGCCGGCAAAGCCATCCGCATTGTGCAGGGTCACCGCGAAACTGGAGCGGCGAATGGCTTCGAACTGGTTGGCGTCGGGCAAGATCGTCATGGGAGTCCTGATGTAGGGTGCTGGCGCGGCTTTGCACCCATGCTTAAGCTTGGCCCAGTTCATACACCGTGCTGACCCAGCCCGAAAAGAGCCTATGACCGACGTGAAACCAATTACCGCCGCCGTCCTTGTGATCGGGGATGAAATTCTCTCTGGCCGCACCCAGGATACCAATACCCATTATATCGCCCGGTTCCTTGCCGCGCTGGGGATCGATCTGAAGGAAGCCCGCGTGGTGGGCGATGTGGAGGATGAGATCGTGGCGGCGCTCAACGCGCTGCGCAGCCGCTACACCTATGTTTTCACCACTGGCGGCATTGGGCCGACCCATGACGACATCACGGCGGACGCCATCGCCAAGGCGTTTGGGGTGGGGATCGACTATCACCCCGAGGCGCTCGCCATGCTGGCGGCGCGCTACAAGAACCCCGCCGATTTCAATGAAAGCCGCAAACGCATGGCGCGGGTGCCGCTGGGCGGGGTGCTGGTGGCTAACACCGTCTCCACCGCGCCGGGGTTTCGTGTTGGCAACGTCTACACAATGGCGGGTGTGCCGATGATCATGCGCGGGATGCTGGAGAATATTGCCCCGGAACTGGAACGCGGCGCCATCGTTCATGCGCGAACGGTTGGAACCCGGTTGGGGGAGGGCCGAATCGCTGCGGCATTGGCGCGCATTCAAATGGAGCATCCCGAGGTCTCGATCGGCTCTTATCCGTTCTTCCGGGAGGATGGATTCGGGGTCCAATTGGTTGTGCGGGGCCGGGATTTGCCTGGAGTCGAGGGCGCTGCGGCGGCGGTCGAAGCCATGATTCGGGCAGAGGGTGATTCACCCGAACGCATGGGGAACTAAACGTGTTTTTGTGTAAGAGTGTGTAAGAGTCTGTTCTCATTCGGGAAAAGTCCTCGACAAGCTAAAGATTGTTACAGTACGTTTCAGCCGCGTGAAGGAACGGCTTAAGCCGTCGACCGCGTGGGTTTGGGAGCAATCGTCCGAGTTAAATCGTGCCAGGCTTGGAAAGCCGTCGGGGTGGCAGCGCGCGCACCGCGTGCCTTGCAACACTTCTAGGGAGCAAAACGAATGATGAAGGGACGGATTTTGGGAGCGGTCGTCTGCGGCGTACTCGTCGCGGCAGCCGGCGTGGCAACAGCCACCAGCCTGACCAAAAGCAAACAGTCGGATTTCGTCGCTTCCGGCAATCACGAATTCTACGTCTGGTGTGCGGGCGGTTCGGACTATACCGCCGAGCAATCCGGCAGGAGCGCCGAAGACGCGCAGCTCAAGCTGTATAACGCTGTGAAAGCGGGCGGAAAGACCAATTGCTGGCCGGTCTGGCAGGGCCGCGTTTCATAACGCTCTTTGAGAATTTTACGGGGGAGTGCCAGGGGGACAAACGGCGGCTGCGAGGCCGCCGTTTTCTGTTGGGGCGCTCTGTTATTCCAGCTTCAGCGATTTTGCTTCGGCGCTGAGCGCTGTGAGCGCTGCCGGGTTTTTCGCCAGTGCCTTGCGGCCGTTCGCCAAGGCCGTTTTGGCTTTTTCACCGTCGCCCAGCACGGCATAGGCGCGTACCAGCCGGGGCCAGCCTTCGGGATCGTTCGGGCTGTCCTGGAGGCGGGCGGCCAGGCCTGCGACCATCGCCGAAATGTCGGGCGCGGCGCCGGTGCTGGCTTTGAGGGCGGCCACCCGGTCCAGCACTTCGCTGCGCAAGGCTGAGGGTGGCAGCTCGGCCAGCAGCCCTTCCCACAGGGGCAGTGCCTTGCTGGCCTGCCCACGCGCCGCATAGGCCATGCCGAGATAGTAGCGGGCCGCCGGATCGCGCGGGTTCAGCGCCAGGGCGCTGGAAAAGGCGGTTTCCGCTTCGGGCGTCACCACACCGGCGGCGGCGCGGGTCAGCGCCTCGCCATAAGCAGAATAGAGCGCCGGATCGACGGTTTTGCTGCGCTGCTGGAGGCTGAGGGCGCGGGCGAAGGCCTTGGCCGCGTTGGTGGGATCGTCCAGCGTGAGATAGCCGCGGCCCAGAAATTCGTAGCCGCGCGGATCGTTGGGCGTATCGCGCACCTTTTGGGCCAGAAGGGCGACCAGGGCGCGCACATCCTGCCCCTTCATGGCCTGTTGGGGATCGCGCAGCGCGAGGTGCGGTTGGCCCAGCGCCAGATAGAGCCCGCCACCGATGCCCAGAACCAGCAGGCCAAGCGCCGAGGCCATGGCGATGCGCGCCCGCAACGGGCGGCTTTTCAGGCGCAGGACCGGCCAGGCCGCGAAGGCGGCGGCGAGCGCGATGAGGGCGGCGAAAATGAGCAGAGGCAGGGCCATGGGCGTGGGCCTAACACAGGGGGGCGGGTTTCGCGATCCAGCGCTTTGTCGCCCGCGATGGGGTGCCTGGGTTCCCTTCCCTCGCTGCGCTCGCCGGGAATGACGGGGGAGGAGTTAAACCGGGCGGCGGTGTTTGTTGCGGACCAATGCGACGATCATGCCGCGTAAGGTGCGCACTTCGTGGTCGGTGAAATTGGCGCGCATCAGCATGGCGCGGATGTTCTGCATCATCGCTTCGGATTTATCGGGCGGGTAGAGGAAATTGGCTTTCAGCAGTTCGTCTTCGAGATGGGCGAACAGATGGAACACGTCCTCCCGGCTGGCGGGGTGGGCCAGGGGGCCGTGGTCGATTCGCAGGGGCGGGGTGGTATCGGCGGATTTGAGCCATTCATAACCCAGCAGAAGCACGGCCTGCCCCAGATTGAGGGAGGCGAAGCTGGCGGTCGGGATGTTGATGATGGCGGTGGCCAGCGAGACCTCGGCATTGTCGAGGCCGGAGCGTTCGCTGCCGAACAGGATGCCGGTTCTGGCCCCTGTGATGACCGCCTCTCGCAGGCTTGTGGCGGCGGCTTGCGGCGTTAACACCGGCTTGGTCACGCCACGTTCCCGGGCGGTGGTGGCATAGACCAGATTGAGGTCGCCCAACGCCTGCGCCAGCGTTGGAAAGACGCGGGTATTTTCCAGAATTCCGCTGGCGCCCGCGGCCATTGCGGTCGCCCGTTCGTTGGGCCAGCCATCGCGCGGGGCCACTAGCCGCAGGTCGGTGAGGCCGAAATTCTTCATGGCGCGGGCGGCGGCGCCGATATTTTCCCCCAATTGGGGGCGGGCGAGGATGATGGCCGGGGCAGGGGCGGGCAGTGTCATGCGTTGCTTTGACCTTCGATTATCGCGCCGCTATAGCGTTTCCAGCTCCCCACTCTTTCGAGGTTTTTCATGGACAAGATCAAGGTTGCCAATCCGGTCGTCGAACTCGACGGCGATGAGATGACACGCATTATCTGGGATCTCATCAAGACGAAACTGATCCTGCCCTATCTGGATATCAATCTCGAATATTACGATCTCGGCGTCGAGCACCGCGATGCCACATCCGATCAGGTGACCATCGATGCGGCTGAGGCGATCAAGAAACATGGTGTCGGCGTCAAATGCGCCACCATCACGCCCGATGAAGCCCGCGTTGAGGAATTCAAGCTCAAGAAGATGTGGAAATCGCCCAACGGCACCATCCGCAACATTCTGGGCGGGGTGATTTTCCGCGAGCCGATCATCTGCTCCAACGTGCCGCGGCTGGTGCCGGGCTGGACCCAGCCGATTGTCATTGGCCGTCATGCCTTTGGCGATCAGTACCGCGCCACCGATTTCAAGTTTCCCAGTGCGGGGACACTGACCATTAAATTCGTCGGCGAAGACGGCAAGGTGATTGAGCACGAAGTGTTCAAATCGCCGAGCGCAGGCGTTGCCATGGCGATGTATAATCTCGATGACTCGATCCGCGATTTTGCCCGCGCTTCGATGAATTATGGTTTGAACCGCAAATATCCGGTCTATCTGTCGACCAAGAACACCATTCTCAAAGCCTATGACGGGCGCTTCAAGGATCTGTTCCAGGAGGTGTTCGATGCCGAATTCGCAGACAAGTTCAAGGCCGCGGGCATTACCTATGAACATCGTTTGATCGACGACATGGTGGCCAGCGCCATGAAGTGGAGCGGTGGTTATGTCTGGGCCTGCAAGAATTATGATGGCGACGTGCAGTCCGACACGGTGGCGCAGGGCTTTGGTTCGCTCGGGCTGATGACCTCGGTGTTGATGACGCCCGATGGCAAGACGGTGGAAGCGGAAGCGGCGCACGGCACGGTGACACGCCACTATCGCGAACATCAGAAGGGCAAGGCGACCTCGACAAATTCCATCGCCTCGATCTTTGCCTGGACGCGCGGGCTTGCCCATCGCGCCAAGCTGGATGGTAATGCGGCGCTCGCCAAGTTTGCCGACACGCTGGAGAAGGTTTGCGTGGACACGGTGGAAGCAGGCTTCATGACCAAGGATC
>DATJDE010000049.1:0-2197 GCA_035497595.1 Rhizomicrobium sp.
AACGATCCAGGCCAATGCGGAAGCCAACCCTGACAGTACATTCCTCTACGGGCGCGGCGAGTTGACCTGCCAACACCTTCATCGCGAGCTTCGCAAGATGTTCGAAGCGGCGCAGATCGCGCCATAAGCACGGGCGCTGCGCATGAACCATGCCTAAGCCGGATAGCGAAACCGCTATCCGGCTTTTTGCGTTATGCGGGGAACGGCGTCAGACGACTACCCCGCTGCTTTGCAGGTCTTCAATCGCGTGCTGATCAAGCCCCAGAACATCCTTCAGCAACGCTGCGGAATGTTCCCCAAGGCGCGGCGCGAGCGACGGAGAGAAGGTCTGGTCGGGCGTTTTAATAGGCGTGGAGGATAGTCTGATTTCCCCCGCCACCGGATGGTGCACGCTATAAACGTTGTTCCGCGTCAGAAAATGCGGATCCTGAGCAAGGTCGCCCGGCGCATTGACCGGCATGACCGGAATGTCGTTGGCCTGCAGCAGTGAAAGCCAGTCCGCGCGAGTTCGCGTTGCAAACAGCTCCGTCAGAACCTGCGCAATGCGTTCATCCGCATCCTCAAACTGCTCCCAGTAAGCATCGAGATCCGTGTGCTCAATCAATCGTGTGAAGGCTGTCCAGTACCGGTCATAATAGGCTTGAAGGAAAAGAAGCTTGCCATCGGCCGTACGATAATTATCAAGCCGGGCCCATTTGCGCATGCGGCCATTCTTTTCCGCAAAGCCCGGCCGTTCTATCTGCTTGTCGGCGTTCAACGCGCTGTCCACATGGTCCGGAATCCAGTGTGCCGCGATATCGCAGGCCGCAACCTCGATAAAGGCGCTCTGGCCCGTCGCCCTGGCCCGATGCAGCGCAGAAAGCGCCCCGACAGCCGCAGGAAATCCCATGGCATACATCGCCACGGAAGGGGGCTGCGGCCCGGAATAGTTGCTGATGACCGCTGCCTCCGCCGATTTGCCCAAACCGCCAAATGCATCATATGCGGGGCCATGCGATGCCATTCTCGCATAAGGGCCGTAATTTCCCAGCCCCGATAAAGTGCAGAACACAAGCGCGGGATTGATCTCACGCAGCGCCTCAAACCCGATCCCGAGCTTATCCATAACTCCGGCGCGCATTCCCTCGATCACCATATCGGCTTTAGCCGCGAGTTTTTTGAAGACATCGATGCCCGCGGGATTGCGCAGGTCCAGGCCGATGCTCTTCTTGCCTCTGTTCCAGCGCATGTGGAGATAGCCAAAATCATCCGGGCCGCCGATAGAATAAGGCCCCGAATAGCGAACGGCGTCCCCGCTCGGCGGCGCTTCAACCTTGATGACATTCGCCCCCATATCCGCCAGCAACCCGCCCAGAGAGGCCGGCCCAAGCTGTGCAACTTCGATGACGAGGACGTCGGAAAGAAAATCATAACCGGACATGGATTACGATCCGCCGTCGTTGTCAGCGGCGTAAGGCGAGCGAATGGCCGCCGTCAGCTCGCGATCGGTCAACGCGTGGTCACACCATTGTGGATAGGGCAGCGCGATTCGGCTCACCTCGTCCAACGCGCCAAGCTCTGTGCTCGACAGGCGAATATCGCTGGCGGCAAGATTGCTCTCAAGCTGCTGCGCGCTGCTGACACCCACGATCACACTCGAGATAGGCCGTGCCAGCAACCAGGCAAGGGCAATCTGGGCCTGCGTGCGCCCGTTCTCTTCAGAAATCCGTTTCAACACCGAAAGAATGGCTTTTCCCTGCTCACGATTGACCGGAATGTGGTCGAAAGACTGCAGGCGCCCGCCATTTCCGCTCGGGTCTTCTTCGGTGTAGCGGCCCGTCAGATATCCGCCGGCAAGCGGGCTCCACACCACTGTGCCCACGCCCTGCTCATTGCAGAAAGGCAGTACCTCATTCTCCAGTTCGCGGCCAACCAGAGAATAGTAGACCTGTGCCGCCGCAAAACCGTCATATCCCCTGGACCGTTGTCTTTCGAGCGCGGATGCAGCGCGCCATGCAGGCCAGTTGGAAAATCCCGTATAGCGAACCTTCCCTTCGCGCACGAGATGGTCGAGCGCCGAAAGGGTTTCATCGACAGGGCAGTTTGCATCATATTTATGGCAGAATAGAACATCGATCCAATCGGTCTTCAGCCGCCGCAGACATTCTTCGGTCGCCGAAATGATGTGCCGCCGCGACAAGCCAGATTTCAGCAGATC
>DATJDE010000050.1:0-5384 GCA_035497595.1 Rhizomicrobium sp.
CAGACAATCGGCAAAGCCTTGCCGCCAGCCTTCTCAATCTCTTCCGCCGCCGTATAAATGGTGCCCGGCAGCTTGGGGTGCGGCGTCGCCGTTTTCGCCGCAACCGCCACATTGGCCCCATCGCGCGCCGCACGCAGCGCAATGGCAAACCCAATCCCCCGGCTCGCGCCAGAGATAAAAAGTGTCTTGCCCTTCAAGCTCATCGTCATCCCCCGTTAAACGGTTTTATACCAGTGCACGCCATCACCATCGGTCTCACGCACAATCATCCCGCGCGCGCGCAAACAGTTGAGATGCGCAATGCTTTCCCCCGTCGCCGCGCCATAATTGCCGCCTGTAATGCGACTGCGAAACAACGCCGGAAAAACATCTACCGCGCGCTTGGGTTCGCGGCACAACTCCAGCAGCTTTTCCATGCCGCTTTCATGGCCATCGATCAATTCCTGCAAGCGCAATTGCGCCTTGCGAAACGGATCATTGTGCGACGGCAACACCAGCACATCCGGCGGCAACGCCCCCATCAGCTTGTTGCACGACTGGAGCCAGTCCCGCAGCGGATCAGCCTCCGGCTCCGTCGGATGCACCGAGATGTTGGAAGAGATGCGCGGCAACAACTGATCGCCCGAAATGAAAATATTGTCCGCCTCACTCAGCAGGCACACATGCTCGGGCGCATGGCCCGTGCCCACAATCACCCGCCACCTGCGCGCGCCGATCTCAATCTCTTCGCCCTCGACAATCCGCCGATAGGCATTGGGCATCTGGTAAACGCCACGTCCAAACATGCCGAAGCGCGCCTTGTATTGCTCGATCATATCCTCGGGATAGCCCGCCGCATGATAAAACCGCACACCTTCCGGCGGCGCCTCATGGCCGGTATCTGCCGCCAGATTGCGGCACAATAAATAGTCGGTGCGCGACATCCACAACGGCACATCGAACCGGCGCACCAGCCAACCCGCCAGCCCCACATGATCGGGATGCAGATGGGTGACGATCACCCGCTTAACCGGACGCCCCGCCATGGTGCCTTGAAAAAGCTGCTCCCACGCATCCTTGGTCGGCTGGTCCTTGAGGCCCGTGTCGACCACTGTCCAGCCATCGCCATCTTCCAGCAGCCACAGATTGATGTGGTTAAGCTGAAACGGCAGCCGCATCCTGATCCAGTGCACACCGGGCGCGATTTCGATGGTCTGGCCGGTTTCCGGCCGCGCATCCCCGAATGGATAGTCAAGATTGCGGCCCGGTCTGACAGGCGCTTGCGCCTCGCTCATCATGGAACCTCTGCAAATATTGGTGCCCGACTATGGGTAGGCCCTATGCGGCGCGTCAAGGCAGGCTATGGTGGTATTTCACGCAATCAGGAAACCGCCACATGCACTTACGCTTCGCCGCCGCCGCCCTCATGCTTTTCGCCAGTTTCGGCAGCGCCACAGCCGCGCAGGACGTACCAAAAGGCGATTACCAGATCGATCCTGCGCATACACAGATCGTGTTCGGCATCAAGCATATGGGCCTCAGCACCTTCTACGGAACAGTGGGCGAGGTGACCGGCACTCTGGTTGCCGATCCGCAAACACCGGCCAAAAGCACGCTCGACCTGAAAATAGATCTCACCAAAGTCTACACCCATGTTGACAAGTTGACCGGCGAATTGCGCGACGACCTCTTCAAGACCGCGAAATTCCCCACCGCCAGCTTCAAGGCCACCAACATCGCGACCGCCGACACTAAAACCGGAACGGTCACGGGCGACCTCACGTTACACGGCGTCACAAAGCCGGTGACCCTCAACGTCGTCTTCAATGGCGTGCGCGCGATGGATAAGCCCACCCCCACCACGCGTCTTGGCTTCGATGCCACGGCCACCATCAAGCGCTCCGATTTCGGGCTGACCGATGTTGCCTGGTCTGCTTTTGTGGGCGATGAGGTCACCCTGCTGATCGAAGTCGAACTGACGAAAAAATAGCTGTATGCTCCAGCGCGGCGGTGCGCTCATACGCATCGCCGCGCAACGAGCCTCGGGGGGAAACGCATGAAACACATCGCAGCCTTTTTGCTGGCGATGTGCATCACCGCCAACGCCCAAACCGCCCAAGCCGCAGACTGGGTGGTCGATCACACCAAAAGCCAACTCGGCTTTTCAGTCCAGTGGCAGGACAGGCCCTTTACCGGCCTGTTTCGCAACTGGGATGCGCAGATCACTTTTGACCCGCAAAATCTGGATCACGCCAAAGCCGTGGTGAAAGTGGATATCGCCAGCGTCACCAGCGGCAGCGATGAGATGGATCAGGGCCTCAAAAGCGCTGAAGGGTTTGACGCGCCGGTCTATTCCACCGCCATCTTCGAAACCACCTGGTTTCGCGCCACTGGCAAAAACACCTATGAAGCGCGCGGCAACCTCACCTTGCACGGCATCACGCGCGCCATCAGCCTGCCCTTCAAGCTTCAGATCAAAGATAACATCGCGTCCATGCGCGGCACCGCTGCCGTCACCCGCACCGATTTCAGGGTTGGCATGGGGCAATGGGCGAGCGAGTATCCCGTTGCGCATCAGGTCAATGTGATCGTCGATCTCGTGGCGAAAAAAGCGAAATAAACCATCCGGAGATTTTCAATGTCGGCACGAGATTCCCAACTTCGTTATGGCAGCGTATCGATCGGCTTTCACTGGCTCATCGCTGGTCTGGTCATCCTCAACCTGTGCCTCGGCCTCTATATGGGCACCCTGCCGCGCGGCGATGCGCTGAAGGGCCTGATCGTGATGATCCACAAATCAACCGGCCTCACCATCCTGACGCTTAGCGTGGCGCGGGTGCTCTGGCGGCTGGTCAATCCCTGGCAACCCTTGCCTGTCGATCTTTCGCCCGCCTTGCGCGCGCTGGCCCGCACCACCCATCTGCTGTTCTATTTTCTCATCATCGCCATTCCGTTTTCCGGCTGGGCGATGACCTCCGCCTCTCTGCGCGGCGCGCCAATCATCTGGTACGGGCTGTTTGAATGGCCCAAGCTCGGCTTCATCACCGCGCTGAGCGACGATGACAAACGCCAGGTCATGCACAATGCGTCGCAAATGCATGAAATCCTGGCCTTCTTTGCCATCGGGCTGATCGTGCTGCATGTCGGCGCCGCGCTCTATCACCATCTGATCCGCCGGGATTCCGTGCTTCGCCGCATGTTGCCGGGCTGACGCAAGCGCGCATGACAGACTAGACTGAGGCAATGACACACAAAGCCCAGACCAAACTGCGCACCGCGGACGCCGATGCGATTGCCGCCGCCGCCGCCATTTTGCGGCGCGGCGGTCTCGTCGCGCTGCCGACCGAAACGGTCTATGGCCTCGGCGCCAATGCGGCCGATGATGCGGCCGTCGCCGGCATCTTCGCCGCCAAAGGTCGCCCCACCTTCAATCCGCTGATCGTGCATGTGCGCGATTACGAACATGCCACCGAACACGGCGTCTTCCCCGCACTGGCGCGCGATCTGGCCGCCGCCTTCTGGCCCGGCCCGCTGACGCTGGTGGTACCGCGCACGCCCGATTGCACACTGTCCCTGCTGGTCAGTGCCGGGCTCGATACGGTGGCCCTGCGCGCGCCCTCCCACCCCATCGCGCAGCGCCTGCTGCACGCCTCAAAACTCTCCATCGCCGCACCATCGGCCAACCCATCGGGCCGCATCAGCGCCACCAGCGCGGGCGATGTGGCCGAGGGGCTTTCCGGCAAGGTCGATCTGATTCTGGATGGCGGGTCCTGTACCGTTGGCATCGAATCCACCGTGATCGGGTTTGATGGCGACCGCGCCGTCCTCCTGCGTCCAGGCGCCATTTCCCGCAGCGAACTCGAACCCATCACCGGCGCGCTCAAAGCCCCTCTGGCGGGCCGCGTCGCCTCCCCCGGCATGCTCAAAAGCCACTACGCCCCCAACGCACAGATGCGGCTGGAGGTGAAACACCCGAAAAAGGACGAAGCCCTGCTCGCCTTCGGCCCCCGCGCCCCTGCCGCCGCGCTCAGCCTGAACCTCAGCGAAACCGGCGACACCCGCGAAGCCGCCGCCAACCTCTTCGCCATGCTGCGCAAACTCGATTCTCAAGGCCCCAAAACCATCGCGGTCATGCCCATCCCGGACGATGGCCTGGGCGAAGCCATCAACGACCGCCTGCGCCGCGCCGCCGCCCCCCGCTAGAAAAGTGCCGCAAAGCTATCGAACACCCCAATTTCGCCCCTACAATAGGTCCATGACCCAGCTGCGCCGCACCGCCACCCTCACGACATCTGTCATTCCCAGCGAGCTGCGCAGCTCGCCGGAAATGACAGCCAATGGGGGCCTCCCCCTCAACACTCAAAAACAACCTCCGAGCCTTTCTTTAATAAACTCAAAGCCTTACGCCCATGAGCTTTGACCGCCTCAAAGCGGTCGTCGGCCCTAAAGGCTTCTCCGAAGACCCGCACACCATCGCCCCCCATCTCGAAGAATGGCGCGGCAAATATCGCGGCACCTCGCCTTTGCTGCTGCAACCGGCGACAACGGCAGAGGTCAGCGCCCTCCTCGCCATCTGCCACGAGACCCAGACCGCAATCGTCCCCCAGGGCGGCAATACCGGCCTGGTCGGCGGCCAGATCCCGTTCCACGGCGAAGTGCTGCTCAGCCTCAGCCGTATGAACCGCATCCGCACAGTCGATGCTGAAGGCATGAGCCTGATCGCCGAAGCCGGCACCATCCTCGAAACCATCCACCGCGCGGCGGACGATGTGCAGCGGCTGTTCCCCTTGAGCCTTGCCTCACAAGGCTCCTGCACCATCGGCGGCAATCTCTCGACCAATGCGGGCGGGGTGGATGTCCTGCGCTATGGCCCGGCGCGCGATCTGGTGCTCGGCCTCGAAGTGGTGCTGGCCGATGGCCGCGTGCTCGATCTGCTGCGCACCCTGCGCAAGGACAATACCGGCTACGATCTCAAACAGCTTTTCATCGGCGCCGAAGGTACGCTCGGCATCATCACCGCAGCGGCGCTGAAACTGTTCGCCAAACCTGCACAGCGCTTCACCGCCTTCGTGGCCGTTCCCTCCCCATCCGCCGCCGTCAGCCTTTTGGCGCGGCTGCAAGAACAGACAGGCGGGCTCGTCAGCGCCTTCGAGATCATGCCGCGCATCGGGCTCGATTTCGTGCTCGCTTATATTCCAGATACCGCCGATCCGCTGCCGGAACCGTCCCCCTGGTATGTGCTGGTGGAAGCGACCAGCGGCGCCAACCTTCCACTCACCGATGTGGTGGAAACGGCGCTGGGCGCCAGCAGCGACCTCGTCACCAACGCCGCCATCGCGCAGACCGAGGCGCAGGCCGCTCACCTCTGGCGCTTGCGCGAAAGCATGTCCGAAGCGCAGAAACCC
>DATJDE010000051.1:0-2913 GCA_035497595.1 Rhizomicrobium sp.
TGCCGTTCGAGCCCACTTTAATGCAGTACCTGCGCCGCAACTGGCGCCGCAGAGACGAAATCGCGGATTTGAGGAACGACATCTATGTTCAGGTCTACGAAGCCGCGCTCCGGAAACTTCCTGACAAGCCGCACCAATTCGTTGTCACCACAGCGCGCAATCTTCTTATCGACCGGTTGCGCCGCGAGCGCATCGTTCCCATGGAGGCAATGGCCGACCTCGATGCGTTGGAAACAACGCTTGATGCGCCGAGCCCTGAACGTATTACCATTGCCCGCGACGAACTACGCCTTCTGCAGAATGCACTGGAACAGCTTCCCCGGCGTACCAGGGAGGTCATTGTGATGCGCCGTGTCGAGGGCCTTTCACGGGCGCAAATTTCCGTTCGCCTGGGCATCAGCGAAGAAACAATCTCCGCGCACGTCACCGATGGTATGCGCGCCCTTACCGAAATGCTTTTCGGCGCCACACCCAAGTTGCGGGACAAGGCATGATTCAGGTCTCCGACACGCCTCCGAAAAAGGGGGCCGCCGCAATCGATGCCCTCGTCGCGGACTGGCTGGATCGCCGTGACCGGGGCGGCTGGACGCAAGATGATCAACTGGAATTGGACGCTTGGCTCGATGAAGACCCGATCCACCGCATCACCTATTGGCGCATGGAGGCGGCCTGGCTGCGCACCGAGCGCTTGGGGGCATTGCGCGCACCGGAGGAATTCCGCCGCAGGCATATCGGCTTCTTTCGTGTCGCAGCGGCATTGGTTGCGGTGGCAGCGATAGGCGGCGCGCTTTGGATGCCCTCGTCACGGACTGCCACAGCTGCCTATGCGACGAGCATTGGCGGACACAAAACCGTTATGCTGCCGGATGGTTCGCGCATTGAACTTAACACCGATACGGCAATACGCATCGCTGACACCGCAGACGCGCGCGACATTTGGCTCGACAAGGGTGAGGCCTATCTTCAGGTAACGCACAACGCTGCCCGCCCGATGACCGTCTATGTCGGGCAGCGGCGTATCACTGATCTTGGCACAAAATTCGTTGTGAGCCGCACAGCCGATCGGCTTGAAGTCTCCGTTCTTGAAGGCAAGGTGGGGTTGGGCGCATCGCCTGCTTCGCTACCGCTGATCTTGCGTGAGGGGGACGCTGCCGTTGCATCTGCCCAGGGGCTGTCGGTCATGCGCAAATCCACGCATGAACTTTCCAATGAACTTGGTTGGCGCCGTGGCGTAATCGTCTTCGACAATACGCCGCTCGCCGAAGCCGCTGAACAGGTTGGCCGCTACAACACCGTGAAAGTCGAAATCGCAGATGCATCCATCGCGCGCCTTCCCGTCACGGGAACTGTGTCGGCGACGGACCCGCATGAGTTTTTACGCATGGCCCGAACGGTATTTGGGCTTCGGGCCGAAAAGATCGACGGGAAATTTGTGATCACACATTGAATTGACAGCGCTAAAATTGGGGGGATCGAAATGTTGAGTTGCCGAAAATTTCTGCTTGCGGGGGCAGCGCCCCTTGTGCTGGTTGCCGGTGCGCATGGCGCCGAATTCAATATTCCGGGCGGCGATCTCCCGGCGGCGTTGAACGCCTATTCGGCGCAATCTGGCGTACATCTCCTGGTGTCTACAGACACTATCCGCGGATTAAGAACCAATGGCGTCAAAGGCGAATTGCCGCCGTCTAAAGCCCTTTCACGCCTTTTGTCTGGGACGGGGCTCACGCCATCGCCGGACGAAGGGGGCGGCGTCGCAATCGTTCGCGGGCAGAGTTCGCGTAGTGAGGCTTTCTATATTGCGCCGTTCCAACTTGCGCAGGCCACCGCGCCATCCAGAACAGCTGTTGAAACCGTAACGGTCACATCGTCCAAGCTTGGCGGCGCGGATGTACAATCTATTCCGATTTCGATTACCGCGCTCAGTCAGGAACAGCTCACCGCCACCCAAACAGCGGGCGGCCCCGATCTGGTGAAACAGGTGCCCAACCTCACCTTCACCAAAACCAATTTCAGCGGCTATTCCATTCAGATTCGCGGCATTGGTACACAGGCGATCTCGGTCACCACAGATCCCGCCGTCGCTGTCGCTCTGAACGATATTCCTTTCATCCGCAATCATTTTTTCGAACAGGAATTTTACGATCTCAGCCAGGCCGAAGTGTTGCGCGGGCCGCAAGGCACGCTTTATGGCCGCAACGCGACAGCAGGTGTGATCAACATCATTTCGGCCAAACCGACCGATCAGTTCGAGGCGCTGGCCAGCGCCGATATCGGCAACTACAAGAACCGCCGTTTCGAAGGAATGATCAATCTTCCCCTGGTGGACGACCGGCTCGGCCTGCGCCTTGCGGGCGAATGGACCAAGCGCGACGGCTATTCCACCAACGATCTCACCGGCAATCCCATCGACGGCCGCAATCTATGGTCCACCCGCGCCACACTGGCCTGGAAACCTTCGGAAGCCGTCCAGGCCTATCTGGTCTGGGAGCATTTCTCCGAACATGACGACCGGATGCGCACCGCCAAGCAATTGTGCAAAACGGACGTTACGCCCACGAAAATCGGCGACACCGTAATCGGAACGGCGAGACCGCCCTTGGCTTACGCGGCCCAGCCCTATCTCAGCCAGGGCTGCCTGCCCACATCGCTTTATTCGCCAGAGGCATTTCAGGTGCCGAACGGCATATCGCTTCCTTATTATGAGCCGCTGGCCTTCGAAGGCGTGCCTGTCTTCTCGAAATATTTTGCCTTCGATCCCTATGCCAGCAGCACACAATCCACCAACCTGCGCGTCATCGAGGCCCAGATTGATCCGATCTACAAAGCCAAAAATGACACGCTGGAACTGAACGTCGATTACAAGCTGAACAACAGCCTGACCTTCACCTCGCAGACCGGCTACAACACCGATTT
>DATJDE010000052.1:0-20746 GCA_035497595.1 Rhizomicrobium sp.
CGGACATTGCCAAAGCAAAAATTGCAGAACTGAATGCTTCAGGAAAATACCCGGCCCCGATTGCGACGACGGTGGAGGATTCTCCACCCTTCTGGCCGGCCGAAGACTATCACCAGCGCTATGTCGAGAAGAACAACGTGGCCTCCTGCCATGTCAGCTTTGCCGAGCTGGAACGGCACGGTCACTGAAAGGGGCGTGCGGGTGCTGCAGGCGCGGTGCCCGCAGGCAATCTGGCGCGTTCTTCGGCTTCTTCATTCAGGCGCATATGAATCAGCACGATGATGAAAGCGGCAAAACTTTGCAGCGTGCCGGGCAGCCAGATAATCAGCCCGCCATAATGCTGATCGCTGATCGCCGGAATATCGATCACGCGGCCACAGATTTCGTAAACCGGGTAGAAATCGGTCATCGAGAGTGAGAGCACCGCGCCCAGCACCATTTGCAACGGCTCAACCAGAATGATCAGCAGCATCCGCATGAGATAAGAGATGCGTGCCTGCGGCTTGGGGCGTGGGTCAAGGATCAGCGCCCAGAAGCACACGCCGTTGAGACCCATCGTCCAGTTCATCAGGTCATAAAGATTGGCATCCAGCATCACGCGGGTGTGCAGCGATGGCAGCAGCCAGAAATAGATCATCCCCACGAACAGGGTTGGCGCGATGACGGGATGCTGCAAGAAATCCATCATGCGCTGCACAGGCGTTGAGCGCACAACAGGTTTCAGGAAATCGGGCATGCCCTTGAACAGCACCGAACCGGCAAAGCCCAGCGCGATGAAAAACGCGCCCAGATGATGCAGCACGAAATGCTGCGCCCGGTGAATGAAGAAC
The DNA here is from genome assembly GCA_035497595.1 of Rhizomicrobium sp. GTDB lineage: Bacteria > Pseudomonadota > Alphaproteobacteria > Micropepsales > Micropepsaceae > Rhizomicrobium. The sequence goes on from DATJDE010000052.1 coordinate 831, forward strand.
ATATGCTGGGCGTAATAATCGACCCGCGATTGCAGCGAGAACCAGAACAGCAAAACGCCGAAGACATAACAGAACGTGCGCCAGGCTGGCGGACGTTCGGACGGAGCCAGTGCGCGCCAACCACGCCAATACCAGCCCAGTGCCAGCACAGTTGCGAGATAGATGGCCCAGGAAAATTCCCACGGCATCCAGAACGGCAGATCGGCGGGGAACAAATGGCAAATCAGATACAGCGCCGCGCCCACGACAAGCGCCACGCCATAAAGGCCCCATTCCTGCAAACCGGCTTTCATGGGGGCACTATATAAACAGCCCGGCCCGCATCGCGGGAGGCGATTGGTCACAGGATCGTCGGCGGCGCGCATTTCATGGCCATGCTAGGTCTGAGGGATGTTGCGCAAGGGACTTTTCGCCGCCGGACTGTTGCTCGCTGTCACGCTTGTCGGCGGACTTGTCGGCTGTGGCCCTTCAGCGCCGCCACCACCCAACATGACCGACATCACCGGCATCATGCCCCCGCTCGTTCTTTCCATGCAGCGGGCTGAAGACGGCAAACAGGTGACGGCCAAAACCTATCGCGGCAAAGTGAGTGTGCTTTATTTCGGCTACACCCATTGCCCTGACGTGTGCCCGATGACGCTGTCCAATCTTTCCGCCGCGCTTGAAACGCTGGGCGATGCGGCGAAGGATGTGCGGGTGCTGTTTGTCACGGTTGATCCGGCGCGCGATACGCTGCCGGTGATGAAAGATTATGCGACCGCCTTTGCACCGCAGGTCGAAGGCTTGCGCGGCACGGATAACCAGATTGCCGGGCTGGCGCGGCGCTATCGCGTGGCACACAGCGCAACGCCCGCGACCGACACCGCACCCTATGAAGTGACACATTCCAATTCGGTGTTCTTCTTCGATGGCGAAGGCCGCGCCCGCTACGTCACCATGCAGACAGGCGATCCTGCGGCGCTGGTGAAAGCACTGCAATATCTGGTGCATTCCGCGCGGCCGTGAACGCTATGCGGATACGTGTGCGAATCTCTTTCCTCTGCTAGACTGGCTCTAGGTGGCTCGCATCGAAGCCACTCTGCTCGGAGGATAACGCATGTCAGCCATGGTCATGAATCTGATTATCCAACTTATTACTGGTGCAATCGGCGGCAATGCGGCAGGCGCTGCCGCGAAGTCCATGAGTCTCGGCCCGGTGGGCAACACGATCGCAGGAGCAGTTGGCGGATTGGGCGGCGGGCAGCTTTTGGCTCTGCTGATGCCCACGCTGACAACTGCAATGGGCAGCCCTGACATGAACGCCATGCTGGGACAGATTGTTGCTGGCGGCGCTGGCGGCGCGATTTTGACGGGCATTGTCGGCTTCATCAAAAATGCGATGGGCGGCCAAGCGTCATCTTAAAGGCCTTTTAAATCAGGCTTTCTGGTAATTGCTTTGAAATATAAGCGTTTTTAGTTTGCAGTCGAACTTCACACCTCTGTGCTATTGACTCTGGTGTGAAGATCGGCTGCGCACATGCAGCACAGATATTCCGCACTGCAAAATCGAATCCTTTAGCAATAGAAAAAACTGCTGTTACACTTTGCTTGCAGCGCATGCTTCGCGTCAGACGAAGCAGCCGGGAGTGAAGATGATGTTCACGAATGTGTTTATTCACTTTGTGGTCGGGCTGATCGGCGGCAATGCCACGTGCGAATCCGCACCGCGCTTCAGCCTTGGGCCTTGGGGCAACACGCTTGTCGGCGGAATTGGCGGCGTTTTGGGCGGAGCGATATTTCCTCTGCTCGTGACCCTCAACATGAACACCGCAGGGGCCGGTATTCAGATGATGATCGGCCAGATTGCGGCGGCAGGATTGTGCGGCACCGCGCTGACCTGCGGTATCGGCGCCTTGCGCAATCTGATCCTGCATCGCCACATTCCACCATCACACCTGCCGCAAATCTGACTTGCGCCCTATGCGCCGTCATTCAAATATGAAGCGCACGCCCATCGGCCGCCAACACCGCTTCATGCAGCATTTCCGATAGTGTTGGGTGCGGGAAAACGGTTCCCGCAAGATCTGCATCCGTCGCTTCCAATGTGCGCGCCACGGTGTAACCGTGGATGAGTTCCGTTACTTCCGTACCGATCATATGCGCGCCCAAAAGTTCGCCGGTTTGCGCATCGAAAATGGTTTTGATCAGCCCTTCGGGTTCGCCCAGTGCAATCGCCTTGCCGTTGCCGATGAAGGGAAAGCGCCCGACTTTGATTTTGCGGCCATCGGCTTTGGCGCGCGCTTCGGTCATGCCCACGCTTGCGACCTGCGGCATGCAATAGGTGCAGCCCGGAATTTTTGAGGTGTCGAGCGGGTGCACACCTTTCACGCCCGCGATGCGTTCGGCCACGATCACGCCTTCATGCATGCCCTTATGCGCGAGCCAGGGTGCGCCCACCAGATCGCCGATAGCCCAGATGCCGGGCACGCCGGTTGCGCCCCACTGGTCGATCACCACATGGGTTCTGTCCACCTTCACGCCTGCCTGTTCGAGGCCAATATTTTCCACATTGCCAACAATGCCGACCGCGAGGATGACGCGGTCCACGGTGAGGGTTTCGGTTTTGCCGTCTTTGGTTTTCAGTGTGGCGGTGACGGTATCTGTACCCTTTTCGAGCTTTTCGACCGTGGTTGCGGTTTTGATTGTCATGCCCTGTTTGACGAAGGCTTTGTGTGCCAATTGCGAGATTTCTTCGTCTTCCACGGGGAGCACGCGATCCAGCACCTCCACAACCGTCACCTCCACGCCGAGGGTGCGATAGAAGCTGGCGAATTCGATGCCGATGGCGCCGGAGCCGACAACCAGCATGGATTTGGGCATGGCGTCGGGCACCATCGCTTCGCGATAGGTCCAGACCAGTTTGCCATCGGGTTCCAGACCGGGGAGCGCGCGGGCGCGCGCGCCGGTGGCGAGCACGATGTTTTTGGCGATGATATCTTCGGTCTTGCCGTCTTTGGTGACGACCACCTTGTTGTTGCCGCCGAGCTTCGCATCACCATTGATGACGGTGATCTTGTGTTTTTTCATCAAAAACGCGACGCCGCCTGAAAGCTGGTTCGCGATTTTGCGGGAGCGTTCGACGATTTTCTTCAGATCGAATTTGAAATTATCGGCGCTGAACCCAAACTCATCCAGCCGGTGCATCAGGTGCCAGATTTCGGACGACCGCAGCAACGCCTTGGTGGGGATGCAGCCCCAGTTAAGGCAAATGCCCCCCAGCCGATCGCGTTCCACGATTGCGGTTTTGAGCCCCAATTGCGAAGCGCGGATGGCGCAGACATAGCCTGCTGGCCCAGACCCGATAACGACGACATCATAATTTTCTGCCACTTAAGCCTCCGATATACTCATGACGATGACGGCCACAATTGCGGGGCCAAGGATGAAGATCAGATAGACCGCCATCGCCCCTGTGAATTTGAGCGCCGTGCGCGCCCAGTTCTGGCCAAAGAAACGTTTCATTGCGAAAAGCAGATGCGCGCCAAGCGCAAACAAAGTCGCCCCGGCGACAACCATGCCGGGGAACAGTTGCGCGGCAGCGGCGGTGACCAGAAGGATCACAAAGGTGGCGCTGAAATAATTCAGCGAAAACACCAGATGATCGATGTAGAAAAATTGCTTGCGGGCGCGAACATAGAAGGCCATCAGAACGGCTGCGAACAACGGCACCAGCAGGAACAACATGCGCGGCACCCAGACCGTGAGCGGGCCGTTGATGGCGGCTGGATCTTTGGCGATGTGTTCAACACCCTGCAACACCCGGTCTGACCCGGCAAAGGGTGTTTTCACCAGTTCTTTCGAGACGCGGGTGCGTAAGTCGGAAATCATTTTCAGCGTTTCGGGCGGAAGCTGCGATTGCACCGACCCGATGGGCGCAAAGAAGCGCACATCGCCTGAGATAATGGGCACCGCGCCGGGGTCTGGCTTGCCGGATTGCAGATCGATGCCGAACTGTTTGGCGCGCGCCACGGTTTGCGGATCGATCTTGGTGGTTGGGTTCACTTTCAACGTAAAGGGTTGTTTTGCGCCGCCCGAAAGATGCGCCTGCCCGTTCACCTGCACAGCGATTTGCATGATGGCGATATTGGCGAACGACAATGTGAGGAAGAAGATCAGCGAGACGAACAGATAAAGCCGCACCGGCGGCACGAAGGGGCGCGTGCGGCCTTCGCGAAAGGCGCAGGCCAGTTCGCCTGGGCGGATCAGCAGCGCGTGGCCGGTGCGCATGATGCGGCTATCGAAATTGACGATGTCCTTGAAGATGTCCCGCAACAGCAGCGCCACCGACCGGCGATGCCCATCGCGTGCCTGCCCGCATTGCGCGCAGAAACTGCCTGAAAGTGGTGCGCTGCAATTGGCGCAAACGGGAGCCGCCGCAAAGGAGACATCTGCGCCCCCGTTTTCGACACTGCCACCGTGCGCCCCGCCCATGTTCAGAGCAGCATGGCTGCTGGGTCTTCGACGGCCATTTTGAACGATTGCAGGAAGCGCGCCCCGGTCGCGCCGTCAATCACACGGTGATCGCACGACATGGTGACGGTCATCACGGTGGCGACCTCCACCTTTCCGTCCACTACAATCGCGCGCTGCTCGCCCGCGCCGACCGCCAGAATGGCGGCGTGCGGCGGGTTGATGACGGCGGTGAATTCGCGGATGCCAAACATGCCGAGATTGGAAATGGCGAAGGTGCCGCCTTCAAATTCCTGCGGCTTCAGTTTTTTCGAACGTGCGCGTTCTGCGAGGGATTTCACTTCGTTGGAAATCGCGGCCAGGCCCTTTTCTCCGGCGTGGAAGACGATGGGGGTGATGAGGCCGAAATCCAGCGCGACGGCTACGCCGATATCGGCATGTTTGTGCCGCAGTATCGCACTATCGGTCCAGCTTGCATTGACTTCCGGCACGCGGGCCAGCGCGTAGGCGGCAGCTTTCACCACGAAATCATTGACCGACAGCTTGTAGCCATCGGCCTTGGGCGCGGCGGCGTTGAGGCGGGCGCGCACGCCCATCAAGCCATCGATGCGGCAATCGATGGTGAGGTAGAAATGCGGGATCAGCGCCTTGGCGGAGGTCAGCCTGCGGGCGATGGCCTTGCGCATGGAGTCATGCGGGATTTCTTCGTAATCCTCCGGCTTGAAGAACAGCTTTGCATCCTGCAACGGCGCGATGCCGGAGATGGCGGCGGCGCTGGCAGGGGCTGCAGGCTGGGCTGCTTTGCTGCCGGCCTTCGCCGCTTCAACATCGGCCTTCACAATGCGCCCGCGCGGGCCGGAGCCTTGCAACGCGGAAAGATCGACGTTCTTTTGTTCGGCGATCCGGCGGGCAAGCGGGGATGCGAAGATGCGGGCCGCGGCGTTTGCGGGATGCGCCACAGGCTCGGCTGCTTTGGGCGCAACGGTGGTTTGTTTTTCTGGAGTGGACGCGTCGGGTTTTGCGGGCGTGGCCTCTGCCGTCACCGCGGCTTTGATGGAGGACATGGCGGCTTCAATGTCGGTATTGCCTGCCTCTTCTTCATCAACCAGCAGCACGGCGATGGGCTGGTTCACCTTCACCCCTTCAGTGCCTTCGGGCACCAGAATTTTGCCGATGCACCCTTCATCAACCGCTTCAAATTCCATCGTCGCCTTGTCGGTTTCGATTTCGGCGAGAATGTCGCCAGACTTCACCTCATCACCTTCCGACACCAGCCATTTGGAAAGTTTGCCCTCTTCCATGGTGGGCGAAAGTGCGGGCATGAGGATGTTGATGGGCATCAGGCTTTTTCCAATGGGGCAAGAGTGCCGATGTTATTTTCCCATTCGCGTCCGTCGAATTCGGTGGTCAGGATGGAATGGAATTCCGATTTGTCGAGGCAATGAAAATTGATGCTGTAGCCATCAGGGTGGGAGCGCGGCACGTAGAAAGATTTGATGCCGCAGATGGCGCAGAACAAATGCTTCGCAAGCCCCGAATTGAAGGTATAGGTCGTCAACCTGTCGGCGCCGCTGAGAAGCGTGAAGTGTTCCTTCGGCACCAACAGGTGCAGATAGCCGGTCTTGGTGCAGATCGAGCAATTGCAATCCACCAGCTCGATTTCGTCTGGGGCCTGCACTTCAAACCGCACGGCGCCGCAATGGCAGCCACCGGTTCGGGTTTTCAATGCCGCGGCCATGGTCAGCTCCGGTAGCAGACGGCTTTCACCGCTGCGATCACATCCGCCACGTCTGGCAGCGCCAGCTTTTCGAGATTGGCGGCATAGGGCATCGGCACATCCTTGCCGGTGACTTTGGTCGGCGGCGCATCAAGATAATCGAACGCCTCATTGGCCACCACGGCGCAGATTTCCGAGCCGATGGAGCAAACGGGCCAGCCCTGTTCCAGCGTGACAACACGGTTGGTCTTGCGCACCGAGGCCAGCACCGTTTCGGTGTCGAGCGGGCGCAAGGTGCGCAGGTCGATCACTTCGACGTCGATGCCCTCTTGGCCAAGCGCTTCGGCAGCTTCCAGCGCCATGCCGACACAGATCGAATAAGTGACGATGGTGACGTCCGCGCCTTCTTTCACCACGCGCGCCTTGCCGATGGGCACCACAAAATCATCCAGCTTCGGCACCGGGAAAGAGCGGCCATAGACGATTTCGTTTTCGAGAAAGATCACCGGGTTGGGATCGCGGATCGCGGCTTTCAGCAAGCCCTTTGCGTCTGCCGCAAAATAGGGCGCGACCACTTTCACGCCGGGAATATGGGCGTACCAGGATGAATAATCCTGGCTGTGCTGCGCGGCCACCCGCGCGGCCGGACCGTTGGGGCCACGGAAGACGACGGAACAGCCCATCTGCCCGCCAGACATATAGCGCGTTTTCGCAGCGGAATTGATGATCTGGTCAATCGCCTGCATGGCGAAATTCCAGGTCATGAATTCGACAATGGGTTTCAACCCGGCAAAACCGGCACCCACACCAAGGCCGGTGAAGCCATGTTCGGTGATTGGCGTATCGATCACGCGGCGCGCGCCAAATTCATCCAGCAAGCCCTGGCTGACTTTGTAGGCGCCCTGATATTCCGCGACTTCCTCGCCCATCAGGAACACGTTTTCGTCGCGGCGCATTTCTTCGGCCATCGCATCGCGCAAGGCTTCGCGCACGGTCATGGTCACCATTTCGGTGCCTTGCGGAAGATCCGGGTCGGCCAATTGCACTGCCTGTTTCGGCGCGGGCGCCGCAGCAGGTTTTTGTTCGGGAGCAGCCGCCTTTGCAGGCGCCTTTTGCGCAGCCGGTGCCGCATCCGTGCTTTCGCCATCGACCAGCAGGGTGGCGATGGGTTGGTTCACCTTCACCCCTTCGGTGCCTTCGGCCACCAGAAGCGCGCCAATGCGCCCTTCATCGACGGCTTCAAACTCCATCGTCGCCTTGTCGGTTTCGATCTCGGCGAGCATGTCGCCGGATTTGACCGTATCGCCTTCTTTGACGAGCCATTTTGCGAGCTTGCCTTCCTCCATCGTGGGCGAAAGGGCGGGCATGAGAATGTTTGTGGCCATCAGGCTAAAACGTCCGTGTAAAGCTCTTCCGGCGCGGGCTCGGGAGATTCGGTTGCAAATTCGGCAGCGGTGTTGACGATCCGGCGGGTCTCTTTATCCATCGCCTTCAGCTCATCTTCGCTGACGATGTTCTGGGCGGTCAGTTTGCCGGCCAAATGTTCAATCGGGTCACGCTTTTCGCGCATCGACTGTACTTCTTCGCGCGTGCGGTATTTGGCGGGGTCCGACATGGAATGGCCGCGATAGCGATAGGTTTTCAGTTCCAGGATGATCGGGCCTTTACCGGCGCGGCACCAGGCAACAGCCGCCTGCCCCGCCGCGTACACGGCCTCGACATCCATCCCGTCCACTTCATGGCCTGGAATGTTGAACGAGGCGCCGCGCTTGTAGAACCGGTGTTCGGCGCTGGAGCGTTCGACGCTGGTGCCCATGGCATATTGGTTGTTTTCGATCACGTAGACGATTGGCAGCTTCCACAACTCGGCCATGTTGAAGGCCTCGTAGACCTGGCCCTGATTGGCCGCGCCGTCGCCGAAATAGGTGAAGCTCACCCCATCATTGCCGCGATATTTGTTGGCGAAGGCAAGGCCGGTGCCCAGCGGCACCTGTGCGCCCACAATGCCGTGGCCGCCGTAAAAGCGTTTCTCGCTCGAAAACATGTGCATCGAGCCGCCCTTGCCTTTGGAATAGCCGGTGGCGCGCCCGGTCAGTTCCGCCATCACACCCTTGGCGTCCATTCCGCAGGCCAGCATGTGGCCGTGGTCGCGATAGGCGGTGATGACCTGATCGTTCGGCCCGGCGGCGGCTTGCAGCCCCACCACAACCGCTTCCTGGCCGATATAGAGGTGGCAGAAGCCACCAATCAGCCCCATGCCATACATCTGCCCGGCCTTCTCCTCGAAGCGGCGGATCAACAGCATGTCGGAATAGAATTTCTTGAGCAGGTCAGGGCCTGCAACTTTCACGTTTGTTATTTCGGCCAGTTCGGCCATGTGCGTTTACACCCCGATGAACCTGATCCGGTTCTCGCAAGCGGCAGCGCCGTTGGCAAGCCAAAGCCCTGCCCGCATAAGGAAAAAAGCCAGTATTTACAATACTGTTAGTGTACGCCGTTTAGTGCGCGGAACGCGGAATGGCCACCTGGTTCGGCCCGCCGTCCTGAAGCTGGCCGCGCGCCAGTTCTTCGACCAGGTCGGTATCGACAGCTCCGGGTTCCAAAAGCGAGATCCGGTGCTGCAATCTTTCACGTTGGTCCTTCGCCTCTGCCAGAATCTTGTTCTGGGTCTCAAGCCGGGCTTCGACGCGCGAAAGCTCCACCACCCCGCGCGTGCCCCAAATGGCGTAATAGCCAAAATAGGCCGTGGCCACCGCACAGATGGACGGCAGCACCAAAGCGCCAAAAAAACGGGTCACACTACGACGGATTCGCATGCGCACACCGAATCACGCGCACAGGTGTGCGTCAAGATGTTTGCACACGCAGCCGCGCGTTAATTATCCGCGCAGCACCGAACGACCGGCATAGACCGCCTGGTCACCCAATTGTTCCTCGATGCGCAGGAGCTGGTTGTATTTCGCAAGCCGGTCCGAACGGGCGAGCGAGCCGGTTTTGATCTGGCCGCAATTGGTGGCGACAGCGAGGTCAGCAATCGTGGTGTCTTCGGTTTCGCCCGAACGATGGCTCATCACCGCGCGATAGGCCGCCTTGTGCGCGGTCTCGACCGTCAGCAGCGTTTCGGAGAGCGTGCCGATCTGGTTGACCTTCACCAGAATGGCGTTGGCGGTCTTCTGTTTGATGCCCTGGGTCAGGCGCTTCACATTGGTGACGAACAGATCATCGCCCACCAACTGCACCTTGTCGCCAATGGATTTGGTCAGTTGCGCCCAGCCGTCCCAATCATCCTCGGCCATGCCGTCTTCGATGGAGAGGATGGGGTAGCGCGCACAAAGGTCTTCATAGACCTTCACCATGCCTGCGGGGTCGAGCGTGCGGCCCTCGCCTTCCAGCACATATTTGCCGTTCTTGAAGAATTCGGTGGAGGCGGGGTCGAGCGCCAGCATCACATCATCGCCCGGGGTGTAACCGGCCTTTTCGATAGCGCGCATTACGAAGGTGAGTGCTTCGTCGGCGCTTTTGAGGTTTGGTGCGAAACCGCCTTCATCACCGACATTGGTGTTGTGCCCGGCATCCGACAGCGCCTTTTTCAGCGTGTGGAAAATTTCGGCACCCGTGCGCAGCGCTTCGCGAAAACTTTCCGCGCCGACCGGCATGATCATGAATTCCTGAAAATCGATCGGGTTGTCGGCATGGGCGCCGCCATTGACGATGTTCATCATCGGCACCGGCAGCACATGCGCCTGCACGCCGCCGACATAGCGATAAAGCGGCAGGTTCGCCGCTTCGGACGCCGCTTTGGCGACCGCCAGCGAAACGCCGAGAATGGCGTTGGCGCCAAGGCGCGCTTTGTTGGGCGTGCCGTCGATCTGGATCAGGGCGGAGTCGATCATGCCCTGTTCTTCAGCATCCATGCCCATCAGCGTGTCGAAAATCTCGCCATTGACCGCTTCGACCGCCTGTTCGACACCTTTGCCGCCATAGCGCTTGCCACCATCGCGCAATTCCACCGCCTCATGCGCGCCGGTGGAGGCGCCAGAGGGGACCGCGGCACGGCCAAAGGCGCCGCCATCAAGGCGGACATCGACTTCAACCGTCGGGTTGCCGCGGCTGTCGAGGATCTCGCGGGCGGCAATATCGATAATGGCGGTCATGGGCAGTCTCCGAAATACGCGCCGCTTCTAGAGCGTTTTGCGCCGAAGTGGAACCGGTTCGGCGTCAGAAAGCGCGTCAATTGAAGAATCCCGCGCGCGCGCATAGCGAATTAACCGAAGCGCGCGCAGGCCATCGCTCCCCTGTCTTCAAGATGGGGGCTGAATGTGGGCAAAGATGCTCGCGATATCCAGATCGGCGTTGTAACATCTGGCCATGAATGATCGACCAACCACCCTGGAAAGGGCTTTTCAGCTGGCAAACTCGGGTGAGTGCGCCAATGTGGATCAGGTGCGGATGCGCCTTAAAAGTGAGGGGTATAGCGACGGCATGGCCCATACCAAGGGCCCGTCGATCCGCAACCAGCTTGCCAAACTCTGTCTGGCCGCCGTCCCAAAGGCCGCAGAATAGCCTGAAATTTGCTAGGCTCCCGCACCGGCCCGCGCCAAAGCGAGTCGATCAAAGGAAAACGCCATGCCGATTTTCGCAACGTTGGGCGGACTTCTGTCCGCTGCAGTCACGATTCTCGCCGTTCTGCTCTATGTCGTCATGATCACCCGCGTCGGGCAGATGCGCGGCAAACACAATGTCCAGGCGCCAGCCACATCCGGCCACCCGGAATTCGAGCGTGCTTTCCGCATCCATTACAACACGCTGGAAGCGCTGCCGGTGTTCTTTGCGCTGCTGTGGCTCGCGACCATCTATTTCCACACGCTGCCCTGGCTGCCTGCGGCGGTCGGGCTTGTCTGGGTGATCGGGCGCGTTCTCTACATGTCCGGCTATATGGCAGCGCCCGAAAAACGTGAGGTCGGCTTTGCCGTCTCCGCGCTCAGCCTGCTTGGATTGCTGATCCTCTCCATTGTCGGGATCGTGCAAACCTGGATGGCGGTCAACGCCGTTTAATTACGCCCTGTTGCGCTTGGCGATGCGGTCGATCTCGACCAATTCGCCAAGCAGCGCGGGCACGTCTTTCAAGTGCAGCATATTCGGTCCATCGGACGGCGCGTTGTCCGGGTCCTGATGGGTTTCCATGAACACGGTGGCGACGCCAACCGCCACGGCGGCGCGCGCCAGATAGGGCACCATCGCCCGGTCACCGCCGGATGACGTGCCCTGCCCGCCCGGCTGCTGCACCGAATGGGTGGCATCAAACACCACCGGCGCACCAAAGCCCGCCATGATCGGCAATGCGCGCATATCCGAGACCAGCGTATTGTAGCCGAAGCTGGCACCGCGTTCGGTGACGAGCACATTGGGATTGCCCGCGCCGGTCACTTTGGCGATCACGTTCTTCATGTCCCAGGGCGCGAGAAACTGGCCCTTTTTCACATTCACCACTTTGCCGGTTTCAGCCGCGGCGATCAGCAAATCTGTCTGGCGGCAGAGGAAGGCAGGAATCTGCAACACATCCACCGCAGAGGCGACGGCGGCGCAGTGCTCGCGCTCATGCACATCTGTCAGCACCGGCAGGCCAAGGCTTTCGCGGATTTCGGCAAAGATCGGCAGCGAGGCTTCCAGCCCCAGCCCGCGCTTGCCGCTGGCGCTGGTGCGGTTGGCCTTGTCGAAACTGGTTTTATAGATGAGGCCAACGCCCACGCGGCTTGCGATCTCTTTCAGAGCGCTTGCCATTTCCAGTGCATGCGCCCGGCTTTCAAGCTGGCAGGGACCGGCAATAATGGTCAGCGGCAAGGCATTGCCGATGGAGACAGTGCCGACGGTTACAACGGGATTGGGAGCCTGGGTCATGGCTGTTCTATCGCATGGCCGGGTGAGGCGGGCAAAACATCTCTGCTTTCACCCGTCGATCCGGGCCAGCAATTGCCGCAGCAGGGGTGCAAGGCGGCGCAGTTCCTCCCGATGGGCGGAGGAGAGCGCCGCAATCTTGGCCTCGCCCGCCCGCGTCAGCGACAGCGCCACCCGGCGGGCATCATCCGGTGCGGTGGCCCGGCGCAACCAGCCCGCGAGCACCAGCCGATCCACCAGCCCGACCGCGCTGTGGTGGCGGACGCCCAGCCGCTCCGCCAATTCGCCCATGGAGGGCGGCGTAGCGCCGGGAAAACCCTTGATCGCCAGCAAGGCCTGATGCTGCTGCGGCGCCAGCCCGGCCTCACGGGCCGCCCCTTCGCTGAAGGCGAGGAAGCCCCGCAGCAGGAAACGAAAGTCCGCCAGCACCGCATAATCGTCTTGCGTCAAATCCTTAACCTTCGCACGCGGCATCTTCGGCCCCTCCAATTGATTTATATCGTAACGCGATATATTAGCGGCGCTCCCAAATTTCAGGCCCTGCCGGTTCCATGCCCACAAAAGACAATCCGCCCTTCGTGCACAAGGACACACTGCGGGATTTCACCGCCGACACGCGGGTTCTCAGCCTGAGCGCAATGGCGCTGCTGATCGGAACCATGGGGGCAGGCGCTGCCTTTGTGTTGCTGCGGCTGATCGCGCTGATCACCAACCTTGCCTATTTCCAGCGGCTGAGTGTGGCGCCGGTGCATTTTGCGGGGCTGCATCTGGCGGCCTGGACCATTGCGATCCCGGTGGTTGGCAGCCTGGTGATCGGGCTGATGGCGCGGTTTGGCTCGGAGAAAATTCGCGGCCACGGCATCCCCGAAGCCATTGAGGCGATTCTCATCGGGCGCAGCCGCATCGAGCCCAAGGTGGCGCTGCTTAAGCCGCTGTCTTCGGCCATCTCCATCGGCACGGGCGGGCCGTTTGGCGCGGAAGGCCCGATTATTATGACCGGCGGCGCGCTGGGCTCGCTGTTCGCGCAAATGTTCAAGCTGTCCTCCGCCGAGCGCAAAACGCTGCTGGTGGCGGGCGCTGCGGCAGGCATGACAGCGGTGTTCAACACGCCCATCGCCGCCGTGCTGCTGGCGGTGGAAATGCTGTTGTTCGAATGGAAGCCGCGCAGTTTCATTCCGGTCGCGGTGGCTGCAATCGTGGCGGCTGCGTGGCGGCCCTGGCTGTTGGGCGCGGGGGCGCTGTTTCCCTATACCGGCATTCCATTGATGCCATGGTGGGGGCTTGGGTTGTGCGCTTTGGTGGGTGTCACCGCTGGATTGCAGTCGGCTTTGATGACGGTCTGCCTCTATGGCGTCGAAGACCTGTTCCGCAAGCTCCCGATCCATTGGATGTGGTGGCCTGCGTTGGGCGGCGTGGTGGTGGGCGTGGGCGGCTGGCTCGATCCCGCCGTGCTCAGCGTTGGCTACGACAATATCCGCGCGCTGTTGAATGGCAGCCTCAGCCTCGACGCGGTGGGCTCGCTGCTGATCGGCAAGACCGTGGTGTGGATTGTGGCGCTGTCGTCGGGCACGTCAGGCGGCGTGCTGGCGCCGTTGCTCATCATCGGCGGCGCGTTGGGATCTCTGGAAGCGCATTTTCTGCCGTTCGGCGACAGCGGATTCTGGGTCCTGCTTGGCATGGCGGCGATCCTGGGCGGCACCATGCGCGCGCCGCTGACAGCCACCATGTTCGCCTTCGAACTGACCGGTAACGTCCACGTCCTGCCCGCTTTGTTCGTCGCGTCGCTGGCGGCCTTTCTGGTGACGGTGTTGTTGATGCGCCGCTCGATCCTGACCGAACGCATTGCCCGGCGCGGCCTGCATCTGACGCGCGAATACAGCGTCGATCCGTTCGAGATCATGCGCGTGAGCGACATCATGGCCCAGCCGGTGGACACCTTGCCCGCGACGATGACGGTCAGCGACGCGGTCGCCTTTTTCTCGCTTGCGGCCGATGCGGTGCGGCACAAAAGCTACCCGGTTGTCGATGAACACGGAACGCTGACGGGCATAGTCTCCCGCGCCGATATCTTCCGCTGGACGCGTGACGGCTGGGAGGATGGCCTCACGCTGGGAACAGCCTGCGACGGCGACAGTCTGGTCACCGCGACCGCCGACGAACTCGCGGGCCGGGTGGCGGACCGTATGGCGATGCGCGATGTGGGGCGGGTGCCTGTGATCGACCGCGCCACCGGTAAGCTTACGGGGCTGGTGGCGCGGCGTGATCTGTTGCGCGTGCGCGCAAATTCCGGGCGCGACGAACATGAACGCGAACGCGCGTTCAAGCTGTTCGGGTAGCTGGCCTTAGCAAAACGGGTCTGCGCCGTCTCAGGCCCGGCCCAGATCGCCCGAATGATAACCGCCGGGGGCCACCACACCGGAGAGCGCAACGCCAACGGTATCGGGCGATGTCATCCGCGCAGCATCGGCCAGCGAGATGATGCCGACAAGCCGCTTGTCTTCGCTCAACACGGGCAGACGGCGCACCTGAATTTCCGCCATGTTCTCCATCACGTCATCCAGATCGTCGCTCTCGAAGCAATATTTGACGTCGCGGGTCAACGCATCGCGCACCCGTGCATCGGCGCCTTTGCCTTGCGCGATGCAGCGAATGATGATGTCGCGGTCGGTGAGGATGCCGACAAGGCGATCATCCTCTTCGACCGGCAGGAAGCCCAACCCTTCCTGTGCCATGATTTTGGCTGCGTGTTGAACCGTGTCGTTGGCCTGCACCAGGCGGGCATTGCGGCACATTACTTCTGAAACTCTCATGGCCCAGCTCCCTAATCAGAACTCTCGGGCAGCACGCTGTTCCGGCGCGCGGCCTCTTAGTTCTAACAACGGGCCGTTGAGAGCGTTCCCGGCGCGGGAGATGAATTTCTCAGACCAACCGGCTCTGCCGAACCGCCGCCGCAATAAACGAGGTGAACAGCGGATGCGGCGACAGCGGGCGGGATTTCAGTTCGGGATGGAACTGCACGCCGATAAACCAGGGGTGATCGGGAATTTCCATGATCTCCGGCAGGCGGCCATCGGGTGACCAGCCGGACACCTTGAGGCCATGCGCGTCCAGCGCGGCGGTATATTCGGTATTGACCTCATAGCGGTGGCGATGGCGCTCGCTGATTTCGGTCGTGCCATAAACCTCTGCGACGCGGCTGCCCGGCGTCAGCGTGGCGGGATAAGCGCCCAGCCGCATGGTCCCGCCCATATCGCCATCGGCCTTGCGGGTTTCCTTGTCGTTACCTTTGGTCCATTCGGTCATCAGCCCGATCACCGGATGTTTCGGCGCGCCGATTTCTGTCGTGCCCGCACCGTCCAGCCCGGCCAGATCGCGGGCCGCCTCGATCACCGCCATGTGCAGGCCGTAGCAGATGCCGAAGAACGGAACTTTACGTTCGCGGGCAAAGCGCACGGCCTGAATTTTTCCTTCGGTACCGCGTTCGCCAAAACCGCCCGGCACCAGAATGCCGTGCACGTTTTCAAGGAACGACGCCGCGTCGTCGCGTTCAAAAATCTCGGAATCGATCCAGTCCATATGGACCTTCACATTGTTGGCAAGGCCGCCATGGGTCAGCGCTTCCGACAGCGATTTGTAGGAATCCTTCACCTGAATGTATTTGCCGACCACGGCGATACGCACTTCGCCTTCGGGGTTTCTCACCCGGTCACCCACTGCCCGCCACTGCGAAAGATCGGGTTCGGGCGCGTCGGTGATGCCGAACACGCTCAGCACCTGGGTATCGAAACCCGCATTGTGATAGCGCACCGGCGCGTCATAGATCGTCGGCATGTCGAGCGCGGGGATCACCCGCTCGGTCCGCACATTGCAGAACAGTGCGATTTTGCGGCGCTCCTCATCCGGCACCGGATGGCTGGCGCGGCACAGAAGAATATCGGGCTGGATGCCGATGGCGCGCAATTCCTTGACGGAATGCTGTGTCGGCTTGGTCTTCAACTCGCCCGCGGCTTCGATGTAGGGCACTAGGGTCAGATGCACGAAGGCCGACTGATCGTGACCCACATCATTGCCGAGCTGGCGAATGGCTTCAAAGAACGGCAGGCCTTCGATATCGCCGACCGTGCCGCCGATTTCGCACAACAGAAAATCGAGATCCTCGATTCCCGCCAGCACGAATTCCTTGATCGCATCGGTGACATGGGGAATCACCTGCACGGTGCGGCCCAGATAGCCGCCCCGGCGCTCCTTGGAGATCACGGTCTGATAAATCCGTCCCGCCGTCACATTGTCGGACTGGGCTGACGAAACGCCGGTGAAGCGTTCGTAGTGGCCCAGATCGAGGTCGGTCTCTGCCCCGTCATCGGTGACAAAAACCTCGCCATGCTGAAACGGGCTCATCGTGCCCGGATCGACGTTGAGATAGGGATCGAGCTTGCGCAGGCGCACGCGATAACCGCGTGCCTGCAGCAAAGCACCGAGTGCTGCCGAAGCGAGACCTTTCCCGAGAGAAGAGACCACGCCGCCGGTAATAAAGATCAACCGCGCCATGGAAGACCACCTTGTCGTAAGGCGCGGTCCGGCTCAAGCACGAATCTGCGCACGTGAAAAAGTTCAGCAACAGCCTCAAGAAAGGCCTGGAAGTTGCTGAAAGCGAACGTCTTTTAATGCGCCTTGGGAACAGTGGGCGTTTGCGGTGTCGCGGGCGCGGGCTTGGCGGGGGCCGTGACGGGCGCTGGCGGATGCGAATCGAGAATAGACGCCGGGCGATTTGCCCCGCCGTGTTGCGACAGGATGGTCAGCGCAATGGAGGTCAGAAAGAACAGAATACCCAGAATCGTCGTCGCCCGTGTGAGCGTGTCGGCGGCACCGCGCGGGCTGAACATGCCACCCAGGCCAGAACCGCTGCCGCCCATGCCAAAGGCCCCGCCCTCGGATTTCTGGAGCAGGACGACCACGACAAGCGCGACCGAGACAAAAAGCTGAACAATGATAAGAACGGTCTGCATTGGGAATCCGGCAAGCCTCGCGGGCGGTTCAATAGGCCGAACCCGGCTTTCCCGCAACCCGCTTGAGAAAAGTTGCTGAATCGATGGCCTGGCGGGGCCTTAAGAGGCCAGTTCCAGCGTCTGGCGCGCATGGATGACGGCCACAGTCGCATCGATCTGGCTCAGCCGCTCACTGGCCGGGGTATTGGGATCGAAGATCTGGATCAGGCGCAAGGCTGCCTTGCCCAGAAGATGAAAGGTGGCGCCGCGATCCACCCCTTTGCTCAACCCATCGATCGAGGCGAGGATTTCGTCGCACCACTTCACCGCGTCTTCCTGCTCGCTGACCTGACTGCGGGCGGACACGCTTTGGGTCAGCAAGGTCAGCTTTTCGACATCGGTGTCATGATGCGTCATGCCCGGCAGAGGATCCTGCAACAGCCGCCACAGGACGCAAATCTGGAATACGTCGCGGCGCAGTTTCTCCGCCCCGAAAACCTCTCGCGCGGTCCGCAGCTCGGCCCGCAGCCGGGCCGCCGCTTCGTCGCCGGAAAGGCCCTCGGCAGCTTTTATCCGCAGGGAATTGGGCGGCGCATAGAGATCGATATTGGCTGGGTTGCCACCGTCTCCCCGGCGGCGGTCAGGCCCGATATAATCGGTGGTAATGACAAAGCTCTTGCGCCGCTCGGTGTGCGTGCGCACCCGCTGCCCAAGCTGCGCCACCGAAAATGGCCGTAAAAGAAGATCATCAGCCCCGGAATCGAGCACGCTGCGCACCAGCGTGCTTGAATTATCCCAAGCGGTGACAATCAGCACCAGATAGGGATTTTCGCCCGCGCCTTGCCGCAGGCTTTGGATCAGACCGCAGAGTTGGGGCGCCGCGTCCTGCGCTTCGCAAATCGCCAGATCAGGCGGCGATTTGATGATGAATTCCGCAAAGCTATCCAGTGTCGCGACCGTTTCGATCCGGCGGAATCCGAGCATATACAGCGCTGCCCGCGTCGCGTTGCGATTGGCGGCGACCGGGTCATACACCAGCACTACCGCATTGTCGTAAGATAGCCGCAGCATATCGCAAGCCTGGAATTCTCTCCCACGGTGCCATGCCGGGGGTTAACGAATGGTGGCGCGAACCTGCTAAGTGGCTGCGGCTTCTACAATAATGGCTAGAAAATCCTTGGCTTTGAGGCTTGCGCCCCCAATTAGCCCGCCGCCGACATCTTTCAGCGCCAGAATTTCGGCAGCGTTGGAAGGTTTGAGCGAGCCGCCATACAGGATGCGCATACCCTGCCCTTCGGCCCCAAAGCGGCGCACCAGACAGCTGCGGATATGGCCATGGACCTGCGCAATGTCCGCCGCCGTCGGGGTGCGGCCGGTGCCGATGGCCCAGATCGGCTCATAGGCGACCGCCACATTGGCAGCCGTCGCCCCTTCGGGCAGGCTCGCATCGAGTTGGCGTGTGCAGATGTCCAGCGCCGCGCCGGCATCACGCTCATCTTGCGATTCGCCTATGCAGATAATGGCAAGCAGCCCCGCCCGATGGGCCGCGCGCGCCTTGGCAGCGACCTGTGCATCGCTTTCCCCATGATACTGGCGGCGCTCCGAATGGCCCACAATCACTGCGCTGGCGCCTGCGTCGCGTAGCATTTCGGCGCTGACATCACCCGTGAACGCGCCCGAAGCCTCTGCATGACAATCCTGCCCGCCCAGTTCAAAGGCATGGGCCACCGAGGCATCAGCCCGGCTGATCAGCGTGGCCGGGAGACAAACCAGGACATCAGCCTGCGGCGGTTTCGCACTTAGCGCCACCCGCAAGGCTGCAAGCTCGCTCAGGCTCGCGCCTGTGCCGTTCATTTTCCAGTTTCCGGCGATCAATTGCCTCATAACCCTAGCCTTTTCCCTTTCTTGCCCCTACAAAGCGCCCTCCCTATCATCCGCCGCTCCACGCCGCTACGCCCGGGATTTCGCCATGCTCAGCCAGATGCGCAACTTCGCCAAATCCTGGGTTGCAACCATACTTTTAGGCGTCCTTGCCCTCGCTTTCGGGCTCTGGGGCGTGGGCGACATATTTAGCGGCAACACCCCGACCAATGTGGCGACGGTTGGCAGCCATGAGATTTCGCTGGAAGAATTCCAGCGCGAATATCGCACCGAGATGCGCCAGCGCAGCCAGCAGGGTGATTTCACCCCCGACATGGCGCGCGCGATGAATCTGGGCCGGCAACTGCTCGACCGCTCCATGATCCGCCTTGCGCTCGACAATCTGACTGGCAATCTGAAACTGACTGTCAGTGACGCGCTTGTCGCCGCTCAAATTCGCAACATGCCCGCCTTCAACGGCCCGCTCGGCACGTTCGACAAGGGCACGTTTCTGCGTGTGGCGGCGGAGAATGATTTTTCCGAACAGGGCTTCATCAACCTGATCCGTTCCGAAACCGCCCGCGATCAGCTCTTGCGCGCAGTGCAGGGCGGGTTCGAAATGCCGGCTGGTTATGTCAACGCGATCTACGCCTTCCAGTCTGAAGTGCGGGGCGCAGACTATTTCGAGCTTCCGGCAAGCGCGGCAGGCGTCATTCCCGCACCTACCGATGCGCAATTGACCGCATACGTAAAGGCACATTCAGCCACCTTCTCGACGCCGGAATATCGCGAAGTCAGCTATGCCATTGCCACGCCCGCAGATGTGATGGGCAAAATTCCCGCCGTCACGGAAGCGCAGCTCAAGCAGCAATATGATGCGCGCAAGGAAAGCTATGTCATTCCCGAAAAGCGGGATGTCGAGCAGATCACCTTCCCGACCGAGGCGGAGGCGAAGGCTGCGCGCGCGAAAATCGATTCCGGCACCAGCTTTGCGCAAATCGGCAAGGAAC
>DATJDE010000053.1:0-1785 GCA_035497595.1 Rhizomicrobium sp.
TGCGCGGCGACGATACGGTGGGTGAATTCTATTCCATTGCCATCGCCAACCATTACCAGCAGGCTGATACCGGCACGAAGATGATCCACCTGGGCAAGAACACCCGCTCGCGCATCATTTCCAAAGGCATCAGCGCGGGCCGCGCACAAAACACCTATCGCGGCCTTGTCAGCGTGCATCCAAAAGCCGCCAACGCCCGCAACTATACGCAATGCGACTCCCTGTTGATCGGCAGCACCTGCGGCGCCCATACCGTGCCCTATATCGAAAGCCGTAACCCCAGCGCCAAGATTGAACATGAGGCAACAACCTCAAAGATCGCGGACGATCAATTGTTCTATTGCGTGCAACGCGGCATCGAAGAAGAAGAAGCGATCGCGCTCATCGTCAATGGCTTCTGCAAGGAAGTGTTGCAGCAGTTACCAATGGAATTCGCAGTCGAGGCTCAAAAACTCGTCGGCATCAGCCTCGAAGGCAGTGTGGGATGAATATGCTTGAAATCAAAAATTTGCACGCCACCGTCGGCGGCAAGGAAATACTCCAAGGCTTGAACCTCACCATCAATGCGGGTGAAGTTCACGCCATCATGGGCCCCAACGGTTCGGGAAAATCCACCCTGTCCTATGTGCTGGCGGGCCGCGCCGGATATGAGGTCACGCAAGGCAGTATCCTCTATCGCGGTGAAGACCTCACCCAGCTTGCGCCGGAAGTGCGCGCCGCCAAGGGCATTTTCCTTGCCATGCAATACCCGGTGGAAATTCCGGGCGTCACAACGCTTACCTTTCTCAAAGCCGCCCTCAACGCCCAACGCCGCGCTCGCGGCGAAAGCGAGGTGGATGCGGTGAGCGTGCTGAAACGCGTGCGTGAAAAAGCCAAGGCCCTCAACGTGCCCGAAGAGATGCTGCGCCGTGCGCTGAATGTCGGCTTTTCGGGCGGCGAGAAAAAACGCCTGGAAACACTCCAGATGTCGCTGTTCGAACCTGCCTTCGCCATTCTGGACGAAACCGATTCCGGGCTCGATATCGACGCGTTGAAACTTGTGGCCGAAGGCGTGAACGCCATGCGCACGCCGGAGCGTGCAATGCTGGTTATCACCCACTATCAGCGCCTGCTGGATTATATTGTGCCTGATCGCGTGCATGTTCTGGCAAGCGGCCGCATCATCGCGGAAGGTGGCAAGGAACTGGCGCACGAGCTGGAAGCCAAAGGCTATGCTCAGCTCGTCAAGGATGCCGCATGAACGCCGCCCTGCCATGGCTGGATGTCCGCCGCGCCGAAGCAATAGAGACCTTTCGCGTGAAGGGCGTTCCGCATCGCCGCATTGAAGAATGGAAATACAGCGACGTTCATTCCGCGCTAACCGCGGACGATGTTGCAAAAGCCGGAACCGCAACCGTTCGCATTTCGGGCGCGCCAACGACTGTCGAGATCATAGATCTGGCAACGCTGGATGAAACAGCCCCGCAATGGCTGCGCGATCAGCTTGCCGTCGATAATCCGCAAGGCGCCATGAATGCCGCGGCCTTTGGCTATGCTGCGGGCGGTGTCGCCTTGCGCGTTCAGCGCAATATTGCGGCAGGCGCGGTTCGCCTGTCTGTGTCTGGCAGCGGTCACGCCCGTATTCTGCTTGTGCTGGAAGAGGGCGCCTCGCTCACCCTGTTTGAATCGCGTGAAACCGCCACGGGCTTGCGCAACATTGGCGCCGACATCGTGCTCGCCGCCAATGCACAGCTTGCGCACATCGTCATCGAGCCTGAAGCGCCAGATGCGGTGCGTGTCGATTCC